>DATKZH010000561.1:0-28682 GCA_035528065.1 Thermoguttaceae bacterium
CGCTTCGCGGTTAGGGGGAACGAAAATGGCCCACGCTTCCCGCGGATTCACGGCTCTGTTTTCCGTACGTTTTAGCAGCCCACACGCCGTGTGCCGTCCGCCGGCTGCGGCACACGGCGTGTGCCTACTACGTAAGGAGGCAGCGATGGCCAAGCCCGAAGAGACCAACGAAGCCAGGCTCGGCAGGCTCGAAAAGGAGCTGGCCGATCTGAGGGAGACGTTGCCCGAGCACTGCCACGGCACCGACGGGTACATTGGCGACCATCGGGCGTCGCCGGAGCACTGGCAGAAGATCGAGGACCTGGAAGAGGAAATCGAGAAGCTGAAAGCGGAACTGCGCCGCTGAGCGACGCGACGCCGGCGACGAGGATTTGGCCGACTCAATCCGGCAACCACTTGAGTTCTGCAAGCAGCACAAGCCCTTCCGCTCCGACCCCCGGCAGGATCCAACCGGGGCCCGATCGGCGGCGGTCGACGTGTCCTTCGGACTCTTGGCGTTCATTGGCCGCCGGCGTGGCGACCCGGTGGCCGGCTGTGCGTTTGTGGTGCTCGCCGGGGCCAACGGATAAGCACGAGGTCGGAGCTTCGAGTCTCCCTGCGCCCACTTGCCATGTTGCCATAAACCGTTTGGAGAAGGCACCTTACGCCGACGCGAACGACTTATCCGATGATCTCCGCCGCTTTGCTCGACAGTCTGTGCAGCGGACGTCAGTTCAGCGGGGCATAATGCAACCCGTACGTAGGGTCCGCAGGGATTCTGGTCCGGGATTCCCCAATCTCCCCCAATCTGGACCGAAAACCGCGATAGACTGTTGCGGTAGCCGTTGACTTGTGTTAGTCTCCTCACGGGGTTAGAGCGGGTAATGTGTCGCACGTCATGTTGGCAATGCCAGCGAGTGTTGCGTTTGGCTCGTCAATTCTAATTCCGTTTCTTTTTTCTTCTGGGGAGGAGATGCGATGCGACTCTTGGTTGGACGCGGTTTGACTTTGTTTCGGCGCGGTTTCACCCTGGTGGAACTGCTGGTGGTGATCGCCATTATCGGCATTTTGATCGCTCTGTTGTTGCCGGCGGTGCAGGCCGCCCGCGAAGCGGCCCGGCGGGCCCAGTGTACGAACAACCTGAAGCAGGTCGGGCTGGCGCTATACAACTACCACGACGCGTACCGAGTGTTCTGCGCGGCGTGCACGGGCACGACTGGAGTCGCGTGGGGCCAGCACTATGACACCAACTACGCCTACATGACCGGTTGGGTTTCGCTCTTGCCGTACTATGAGCAGACGGCCCTTTGGGATCAGTTTTCGTCTCCGGGGACATACAACGGGCGGACTTACCCTGCCTTCGGACCGTACGCTTACGACGGCACCGGTCGTGGTTACACCCCCTTGCAGCAGCAAGTAGGCCTCTTGCTCTGTCCGTCGGATTCCGGGGCGAGCGAGAAGGCACCCACCACCCAAGGATATACGAACTATCATTTCAGCTACGGCGATCTCATTTATAACAACTTCACCAGCCAGAGTCCTCGCGGAGTGTTCGGTCGGATCGAGCAGAAGGGCGTCAAGGACATCACCGACGGCACCAGCAACACGCTCGCAGTTTCCGAATGCCTGGTCGGCGCCCTTCCCGGTCGCTCGATAATGGTCAAGGGCGGGATGGCGGCTATGGTCAGCGGATTGAGCACGAGTCCCATTGTCTGCTATGCCCGGATCGATCCTGCCAATCCGAAGCAATACACCGGCGCGGTCTGGGGCTATAAGGGTCGGTACTGGGGCGAGGGCCATGGCCACGTGGCCGGGATTACGACGGTAATTCCTCCCAACGGCCCGTCCTGCGCCTGCGGCGAAGCCCAGTATTGCTATTGGGGAGTCTTTCCCCCCAACAGTAACCACCCCGGTGGCGTGAACAGCCTGTTCGCCGACGGTTCAGGCCACTTCATCAGTGAGACGATCGACGCGGGCAACCTGTCTGCCACGGAGCCGACACGCAGCGCACCTACGCAGACCAGGAGCCCGTACGGAGTTTGGGGTGCGCTGGGCTCGAGGGCCGGCGGGGAACCGACCGGGCAGCTCTAGTCGCTGCCGGATTGTGGTATCCGCTGCGCCCCGGACACTTCGAGTGGATCGCCTGATCGGCCGTCGCGGGAGCCGGAGCGTGGTCCGTGCGCTCTCGTGGCTCGGCAGGACGTTCCCCCGTGTGGCCGGATCGTTCGCCCGCCCCTGGCCGTGCCGTGCGAAATCGAAGTGCTGCTGTTCGGGCCGTACTGCCGTTGCCGGCGGCGCTCGCGGCGGAAAGTCGGGTCGGACGCCGTGCCGGATCGACCGAGCGCGGATTCCCTCGTGCGTGTAAGTTGACATTCGCGTGATGACCCCACTAGTGGCCTGTCCAATTTGAGTTTACGGGTGCCACGGTTGGCTTGTCCAACCGTGCTTCCCGCACTGCTGGGCAAGCCAGCAGTGGTACCCAACCTGCAAAGTCGAAATGGACGGACGACTAGGGTACTTGGTTTCCGAAAGTTGTTTCAGATGAGTCAAGTTTGTGGGGTTCAGGGTTCGGGGTTCAGGGGTCAGGACCTGGAGTTCCACGTATACACGCAGGTCCTGACCCCTGAACCCCGAACCCTGACCACTGGACTCTCGGTTCGGTCTGAGGCCCTGCCTCGCTAGTGTGTGGCTTGCCGTAGCGAAGCTGAAGCGATTTCTGCCTTCGGGGATCGCTGCTGGTTGCCTGTTGAATCAGGTTGAGGATTCGGGGAATAAAGCGCCCGTCAATGCTCTCAAGTAAGGTTATCGTCGGCGCGAGGTAATCAAAGCGCGTCGGGCCTCGTTGGAGTCTTCACCATGCCTGCGATCCGCGCTCGGCGGGGGAGAAGCCCGCGTTCTCAGCACATTTTTTCAGGGAGATTGCCATGTTTCGGCTGATCCTTCGAGGCAGTGTTTGCCTCGCTTTGCTGGCTTGCCTGGTCGGTTGCTCCGGGGGGGGTGACGCCGATCACCCCAAGACCGTGTCCGTCACGGGTACCGTGACCTACAACGGCAGCGGGGTGGAAGGTGCCATGGTCACCTTCTCGCCGGCCGAGGCCGGCGGGTTTGGCTCGATCGGCACGACCGATGCAAGCGGGAAATTCACCCTCATGTCCCAGTGGGGTGCGGCGGGAGCGGTGCCCGGCAGCTACAAGGTCGCCATTTCCAAGACGGAGGTCCAAGGCGTAGAAGCAGACGTCGAAGAGGCTCAAATCGACGAAAACGCCCCGCCGGCCCAGATCACCGAACACTTGCCGGCGAAGTACAAGTCGGCCCAGACGTCCCAGCTCACCGCCGAGGTGAAAGCCGACGGCGAGAACGATTTCCCGTTCGATCTCACCGACTGAGGCAACTCGTCCCAAGACATAGGATGTCTGTTCCGCTCCGCAGACTCTCCCCTCCGCTTCATGAGCTGCGTCGAGAAGCGGGAGTATTGCGGACCGTTGTCGGAATGGATCGCCCGTTGCCGCACATGCGCGTAGCGGTCCTTGCCTGCGTCCTACCCGAGCCGGAGGCAGTCGGCGCTGGAGTCACCCGGCGGCCGCCCGGCTTTTGCTTTCCGCTCTTCAACGGCCCTGCTTCAACACAAACGGCTCAAACAGCCCGTAGCTGATGGTGTCGTAGCTCGCGCCGGGCGGGGGGCCGGTCTCGGGGCCGCGTTGGAACATGTGGGGCCAGGCGGCGCCGCGTAACGCGCCGGCGTGGTGGGGGCCGAGGGTGTTCTTGAGCGTGCCGATCACGACGACTTCGATCGTGTTCTCACCCGGCTTGATCGAATCCGTCACGTCAAGCTGCCAAGGCTGCGAGGCGATGTAGCCGGCCTGCCGGCCGTCGACGAGCACCTTGGCCACGCTCCCGAGCCAGTTGCCCAGCGCCACGACGTACCGGCCTTTCGGCTCGGACAGGCTGAATTTCTGCCGATAACCGACGCCGGCGCCGTAGAACGGCTGTCCCTGCCGGTCCCAGCCGAGCGCGGCCTGACGGAGCCCGCTGCCGTCGAGCACGAGCCGGGCCTCGCGGCCGGCCAGGGCGCTGGAGAACGCGTGGAGCTTCACGCCGGGGATCGGGGCCGTCTTGGCGTCGGTTTCCGGGGCGCCCAGGAACCGGACCTCGCTGAGGCCGACGAAGGCGTTGTCCTGGCTCCCGTCGGTGGTCGGGTACGTGACGCCGCGCTGGTTGGAGAGCACGTCGAACTGGACGAACCGCACGCCCGGCGCCTTGACCTCGAGGATCTGGCTCAACCCGGCCGGCGTGCCGTTTGCCCGAGCCAGCTCGAACGTGCCGACGGGGACCGTGAACGAGTCGGGCTCGCCCGTGGCCGATCCTGCAATCGCGATCTCTTTGACGCCCCGCTCGGTCAGGTTCACCTCGTTGTAGTTCCAGACTTCGATCGCGCGGAGCTCGTAAGGTTTGCCAAGATCGAACACGAGGAAGGGATCGCCGTCGTTTCCGGTTTCCGCCGCCGGATCGCGGCCGAAGCCGATCCCGGCGCTGAGCCACATCGTCCCTTGGACCGGGTTGTCGTGCGCCAGACGGCGTGCGAACCGAAGCGGCCGGTCAGGGGCGATCACGAAGCCTTGGTCGGCCGGCTTGAGCGCGAAGTTGCCCAGCACGTAGGCCGGCTCCAGCTCGTGCCAGATCGTGAAGGGCGACGCCTTGATGGTCACCGCGTTCTCGCCCGGCTGAGCGGCCGAGCTAACGTCGATCCGCCCGAAGGACTTGTCGAGCCACCAGTCGCCCTGCTTGGCCGCCACCGGCTTGCCGTTACAGGTGATTGTGTAGAGGTCGGGCCGCTCGATCACGATCGCCAGGGGATTGGGCACCTGGCCCTCGATCGTGAAGCGATAGGTCGCCTCGAAGCCGCTCTCCGGCGGGAACTTCTTGGTGATCAACTGGTCGCGGAGCTGGACGGCCCTCTCCCAGGGGTTGCCGTCCAGGCCGTGCTTCTGGAAGACGAACTGGGCGGCCTGGAAGAAGTACAGGTCCTTCTTCGTCTCGCCCCCGGCCGTGACGTCCATGTGGTCCAGGGTGAGCACGTTCGGCTCCAGGCGGCGGATTTCCATCGGGCCGGCCGCCGGGATCGTCAACTCCGCAACCGTATCGGGCGAAGCCGGCTCGCGGGGCTCGTTCGCCAGGAACAACAGCAGGCTCCCGCACGGCGGCAGGTCGTAGCGGAACTTGACGCCCTCGCCGGGCCTGGCGAACGGGTAACCCGTGATCTCGCCCGTGTCCAACCGCCACTGCTCGACCCCCTGGGCCTTCGACGAAATCACGCCGGTCGCCGACCGATCGATGCTCGTGTTCACCAGGAAGAGGATCTCGCCGTCGTCGAGCTTCCGTCGGTGGTGGAAGAGGATGGCGGACGATCTCGGGCGGATGACGAAGCCGTCGGCGGCCCGGCCGGCCATGAGAACTCCGGCCAGCGAGGGATCGATCTGCCGCCAGCCCGGCCGAGCGGAGACCGCCGAGCCGCGCTCGGAGGGGGCCCCATCGACAAACGCCGGCGGCGGGCCGCAGGCAATCACGGTCCCGCCCTCGGCGAGATAGGACTCCAGCAGGTCCATCGTCTTCGCGTTCAGGTTTTCGGCGAGCGGCGGCAGGACGACGGTATGGTAGCGGCGCTGGCCCACCACGAGCTCGGCCCCGTCCACGGAGCCGTTCCGGGCGATGATGTCTTCGCACCCAAGATCGAACTCCACCTGCTCCTTGGCCAGCGTGGTGACCATCCCCTGGAACGTGTCGCCGATTTCGTTCAAGTGAGCGTCGCCCTGATACATCCAGGCGGTGGTGGTCGGCTCGATCAGCAGGATATGGTTAATCTGCTCTCCTTCAGTCAAGGCGAGCGAAAGCCGCGTGAAGTACTCGGCCATCACGTGATACGCCTCCCACCACGGCTCGTGGTAGGAGAACGACTGCGGATGGTCGCGCTTTCGGGCGCCGCGGAGGGTGATGTAGGAGAGGTGCTCGTCGAGCGTGTTCACGCCGAGCACGTAGATCCAGTCGCCGATCCGCTTCATGTCTTCGAACCGCAGGTCCCAGCCGCCGGCCCCATAGGCCTCGCAGAGCGTCCGCTCGCACCCGAGCTGGTTGGCCACGCTTTGCAGCTCCAGACACGCCCGCACGTTGCCGAACTGGGCGTGGACGTCTTCTTTGTACTGGTTCATCAAGATGTCGATCGAGGGGCGCTGGTGCCAGGCGTACATGGCCATGTTGTCGCCGCCGTGCCCGGCGCCGGGCCAGCCGTGCTCCCAGTAATGGCCGGTGAACTCGAGCCCGTGCTTCTCGCAATACTCGTAGCAGGGCTTGGCCCAGTGCTCGATGAACTGCTCCAGGAGAAGGCCGTAGTAGTTGTGCCGGACACGCTTCCAGTCGCCGACCGGTCGCACCAGGCAAGGCAGATGCTCGACGAGATCGTAGCCCCACCGCTTTTGGAACAGCTCGGGCAGGCCGTCGGACCAGTGGAGCCCGCCGGCCGGGGCGAGGTGCGGCTCGTCGGTGAACCAGCCGGGCACTCGCTTGCCGAACTGGTCGCCGATCTCGCGGCGGTAGGCTTCCATCGTGATCTCGATGAACTTCTCGGTCACGCCCGGCTTGATCAGGTCGACGTACCACTTGCCGCCAAACCAGCCGCCTTCCGGAGCAAGGCGGATCGAGGCGACGAGATAGCGGCCCTCGGGCATTTCTTCTCCGGCCCGGGCTGCCTTGGTGACGTTCTCGTAGCCGTCGTCGCTGAGGCGGAAGACGGCCAGCACGTCGTCGCCCGGCTTGGGCGGCTTCTTGACTTCCTGGACGTGCAGCCCCTTGCCGCGGGAGTCGGGCAATGCCTCGGGGACCAGCCCGCCGGCAAAGCCCGAGGGGTAAGAGTTCTCGTCGTAGATCCAGACGTTCATGTCGAGCTTCTCGGCCTCGTCGAGGGCGGCCTTCCAGAGGCGGAACCAGTCGTCGCTCAGATAGGGCGTCATCAGGCCCGGCCGCGGATGTACGAACGCCTGCATCACCTTCTGGCTCGCCAGGTCCCGCAGCGTCGAGCGGACCTGCTCCTCGGTGAGCATGTCGTTCCAGGTCCACAGCGGGGCCGAGGCGTACTGGCGGGGAGGATCGGCGAACAGCTCCCTCGCGCGGCTGGAGTCCGCGGCGCGGGCCGACGCGGCGGCCAGCAACGTGGCTCCGAGGAACACGGCGGTTCGACGCACGATCTTGGCAGACAACGGGCTCATGATGATCCCCTTTCGCTACGGTTCGCGTGGCTCGTTTCGGCACAGCGCAACGGTCGAAAACGTTGACGTGCGCATCCGGATTGTGGCCTTTTCGGGGCGAAGCCGCAAGCGGCTGGCCGCGTCGCCCTCGGCTGCCGCGGGCTGCGGGGAGCGTGACTGGCGCTTGCAGAAATCGTCCGATCCGCGATACTGGCCGAATATCCACGAAATCAAGCCAGTTTCTGACACGACAAGGGAGTGACGATGGACCCCAACGCCCAAGCCTTTTTCGAACGCCTTCTGGAGACGCCGAGCCCCTCCGGGTTCGAGAGCCCTTTGCAGCAAGTCGTCCGCGTGTATGCCTCCGAATTCGCCGACGAGGTGAGCACCGACGTGCACGGCAACGTGATGGCCGTGAAGAACCCGGGCGCACCTTTGCGGGTGATGCTGGCCGGGCACAGCGACCAGATCGGGCTCATCGTGAACCACATCGACGAAAACGGTTTCATCTACGTCCTGGCCATTGGCGGCTGGGACCCGCAGATGCTGATCGGCCAGCGGATGGCCGTGTGGACGGACGGCGGCCCCGTCGCCGGCGTGATCTCCCGAAAACCGATCCATCTCTTGACGGAGGAGGAGCAGAAACAGGTACCCAAGCTGAAAGACCTGTGGCTGGACATCGGGGCGGCCAGCAAGGAAGAAGCCGAGAAGCTGGTCCGCGTCGGCGACCCCGTGACCGTGGAGCTGGCGTTCCGCGAGCTGCCCAACCAGCGAGTTGCCTCCCCGGCGATGGACGACAAGTGCGGCCTCTGGGTGGTGATGGAGGCGTTGCGTCGGGCGGACCCGGAAAAGCTCGACTGCTCGCTTTTCGCCGTTTCCACCGTCCAGGAAGAGGTTGGCCTCCGCGGGGCCCGAACCAGCGCGTTCGGCATCGACCCGCACGTCGGCGTGGCCGTCGACGTGACCCACGCCACCGACTGCCCCACGATCGAGAAAAAGGAAGAAGGCGACGTCGGCCTTGGCAAAGGGCCGGTCATCTATCGCGGCCCGAACATGAACCCCAAGGTGGTCGAACGACTCCTCGGCGCCGCCGAAGAACACGAAATCCCGTATCAACTGGCCGCCTGCGGTCGTGCCACGCCCACCGACGCCAATTCGATCCAGGTCAATCGTGCGGGCGTGGCCACGGGATTGGTCAGCATCCCCAACCGTTACATGCACAGCCCGGTGGAGATGATCTGTCTGGAGGACATCGATCGGGCCGCCGACCTACTGGCGCGGTTTGCCGAGGGACTGACGTCTGAGATCGACTTCAGACCCTAGCACCGGCGGCGCGACACCAGGAAGGAGAGGAGCGATGGCCAGAAGAAGGGACGATCAGCACAGGAGGTAGACCAAACCTGATAGTCCAGCCAACATGAGCAGCATGCCGGTGCAGCCCGCCTTTGGCTTGCTCGTGCCGGCGGAGGAGCGGACCCGTTTCTCCATTTCGTCCAGGGCCAGCAAGCACCTCGCCGCCGCCTCGGCGCGCCGCTCTGTGTCCTCGCCGATCGACAGGTACATGTCGATCAGGTTGAGCACCAGCTCTTTGGCGTGATGGTTGCCACTGATGCCTTCCACGACCGCCCGCGTTTTGTGCAGTTCGGCAGGCGCCAGCACCGCCAGCCCCACCACCACCTTCCGCAATTCATCCATTTCGCTCTCCCTCGTCAGCAGGTCTGTTACACCGATCCCATCCGGCCGCAAGCGGCAACCATCCCCAACGATCGGGGCCCGCAGCCGCCTTCCGGTTAGCCGGGTCCCCCTCACGTTGACAGCCCGGCAACCGCCTTGCCACAAGGGAGCAACAGCCATTCGGAGTATCACCTTCCACCCAATATAGTTGTACCCGTCGAACATGCAAGGCGGCGGGCAAGAGTATTGGCGCATTAGGCGCGCTTGCCCCGGGCGAGCCACCCCCTGAGTAGCGGGATGCATTCCAGCTATTCGGGGGATCGCGTTGTCGACTCGTAGATGCGGGCACAGCATTTCTGCCAAAATGGCACCGGGCGGTCGACGGCGGGCTGGGGACGTGATCTGGGCTGGCGTAATGCGTGAAGTGTAAGTTCCTTTTTCGTAAAGACTTGCAATCATCCTCCGTCTGTTGGCACGCCGGTTGCTGAGTTGGACGGAAAACTCACCGCGACTGCCGAACGCGGTCGTGGTGCGCCGCTATGGGCAATCGCAAGCTAGCGCCCCCGGATGAGGCCGCCAATGGTGGCCGCGGGGCGACGTTGTAATCTCGTCTGCAACAGGAGGAGTCCGCTGTGGCAAAAAAGATGGTCTTTGAGGACGAAGCGCGGCAGCCATTGGCCGCCGGCGTAACCAAGATCGCCCGGGCCGTGCGAAGCACACTCGGACCCCGCGGCCGCAATGCCGTGCTGGACAAAGGATGGGGCGCTCCCAAGGTGTCCAAGGACGGGGTCACAGTGGCCGAGGACATAGACCTGGACGACCCCAATGAGAACCTGGCCGCTCAACTGGTGAAGGAGGCGGCGAGCAAGACGAACGAGGCCGCCGGGGACGGCACCACCACGGCCACGGTCCTCGCCGAGGGGATCTATAAGGGCGGGCTGAAGATGATCGCCGCGGGGGCGGACCCCATGTCGCTGGCTCGCGGCATCCAAAAGGCGGCCGAAGCCGTGGTCGCCGAAGTCCGGAAGATGGCCCGCAAGGTCGACGACAAGAGCAAGAAAGAAATCGCTCAAATCGCAACGATCGCCGGCAACAACGACGCCTCGATCGGGGCCGTGTTGGCCGACGCCTTCGTCAGGGTCGGCAAGGACGGCGTGATCACCGTCGAAGAAGGCAAACAGGCGGAGACCACCGTGGAAGTGGTCGAAGGGATGCAATTCGACCGCGGGTTCCTTTCCCCGCATTTCGTCACCGACCCCGATAACCAGACTTCCGAGCTGGAGAACTGCCTGATTTTGGTCCACGAGGAGAAGATCTCCAACGCCAAGCACCTGGTCCCCTTGCTCGAAGCGGTTAGCAAGGCGAACAGGCCGCTTTTGGTGATTGCGGAAGACATCGAGGGCGAAGCGCTGGCCACGTTGGTCGTCAATAAGATGCGGGGTATCTTGAGCGCTTGTGCGGTCAAGGCGCCCGGCTACGGCGACCGCCGCAAAGCGATGCTCGGCGACATCGCCACCTTGACGGGCGGGGAGGCCATCTTCAAGGACCTGGGCGTGGACATCGAGTCGGTCAAACTCTCCGACTTGGGAACCGCCAAGAAGGTCGTGATCAACTCCGACAACACCACGATCGTAGGTGGAGGCGGCAGCAAAGCGGCGATCGAGGGGCGCGCCGAACAGATCCGCCGGGAAATCGAGACGACCACCAGCGACTACGACCGCGAGAAGCTCCAAGAGCGGCTGGCCAAGCTGGCCGGTGGGGTAGCCCAGATCAACTGCGGGGCGACCACCGAGACGGAGATGAAGGAACGAAAAGCGCTTTTGGAGGATGCTCGGGCGGCAACCCAAGCGGCGTTGGAAGAGGGGGTGGTTCCGGGCGGCGGCGTGGCGCTCCTGCGGAGCGCGAAAGCCATCGGGAAGCTTGATCTGTCCGGCGACGAGGCCTTGGGCGCCAAGGTGGTCGAGGACGTGCTCGATGCCCCCCTGCGATTCATCGCTCAGAATGCGGGCCAGGACGGTTCCGTCGTGGTCAGCCGCGTGCAACGGATGAAGGGCAAGAGCGAAGGCTACGATGCGGAAAAGGATGCCTATTGCGATCTGGTAGAGGCTGGGATCATTGATCCGGCCAAGGTCGTGCGGGTCGCACTGGAAAACGCTGCCAGCGTGGCGGCGCTGCTGTTGACCACCTCATGCCTGGTGACCGAGATTCCCAAAGAAGAACCGGAACCGTCGGGGGGGCCTGAAGGCATGGGCGGAATGGGAGGTATGGGTGGCATGGGAGGAATGGGGGGCATGGGAGGGTTCTAGGCACCCGAAGCAGAACCCTCGCCGCATTCGTTGCGGCTGGCAACCAGACACTAGATCATCAAACCCAACGGTCGATTCAGCAAATCACCAAACTGTAGAAGGAACCAACCATGAAGAAGGATATCAGTCTGAGGCCCTTGGACGATCGGGTCGTGGTCGAGCCGGTAGAGGCAGAGGCAATGACCGCCGGCGGGATCGTGTTGCCGGACACTGCCCAACAGAAGCCTCAACGGGGCACGGTGCTGGCCGTCGGCCCCGGCAGGTTGCTCGATAGCGGCGAGCGGGGCGACTTGTCCGTCGCCGTCGGGGACGAAGTCATTTACGGGAAGTACGCCGGCAGTGACATCGAAATCGACGGCCGGGAGGTGAAGATCCTCCGCGAAAGCGACATTCTGGCCAAGGTAGTCAAGTAACCATCCCCCTTCCGGTATGGAACCATCAGCAATGAGGAATCGCCATCGTGGCTAAGCAATTACTGTTCGAAGATCGCGCCCGCCGGAGAATGCTCCAGGGCGTCGAAAAACTGGCCGATGCGGTCGCGGTGACCTTGGGTCCCACGGGACGGAACGTCATCTTGGACAAGTCGTACGGCGGCCCGACCGTCACCAAGGACGGCGTTACCGTCAGCAAAGAGATTGAACTGGAAGACCCCTTCGAGAACATGGGCGCGAAGCTGGTCAACGAGGTGGCCTCGAAGACTTCCGACGTGGCCGGCGACGGTACGACCACGGCGACCATCCTCGCCCGGGCCATCTACCGGGAGGGCTTGCGGAACATCGCCGCAGGCAGCAATCCGGCCGCGATTCGCCGCGGCATCGAAAAGGCAGTCGACGCGGCGGTCGATCACCTCTATTCGATGGCCAAGAGGGTCACCAAGAAGGAGGAGATCGCCAACGTGGGCGCGATCAGCGCCAATAACGACAGAGTGATTGGCGACCTGTTGGCCGAAGCGATGGAGAAGGTGGGCAACGACGGCGTCATTACCGTCGAAGAGGGAAAGACCGCCGAGACGACCTACGAAGTGGTCGAGGGCATGCAGTTCGACAAGGGCTTCCTGTCCCCCTACTTCATCAACCGCCTGGAGACCATGGACTGCGTGCTCGAGGACGCTTTCATCCTCATCCACGAGAAAAGGATCAGCAATTTGCGGGACCTGATCCCGATTCTGGAGAAGGTCAGCCAAACGCGCAAGCCTCTGCTGATCATCGCCGAAGACGTGGACGGGGAGGCGCTGACGACCTTGGTGGTCAACAAGCTTCGCGGCGTGTTGAGCGTCTGCGCGGTCAAGGCCCCGGGCTTCGGCGATCGTCGCAAGGCCATGCTGGGCGACATCGCCATCCTCACGGCCGGCACGATGATCAGCGAGGATCTGGGCTTGAAGCTGGAGAACCTTACGGTCGAGCACCTCGGCCATGCCACGCAGATCACCGTGGACAAGGACTCCACCACCCTCGTGGAGGGAGCCGGCAGCCCGGAGGATATCAAGGGCCGCATCAACCAGCTCCGTAGCCAAATCGAGACGACCGACAGCGACTACGATCGTGAGAAGTACCAGGAGCGCCTGGCCAAGCTGAGCGGCGGCGTGGCCGTGGTGTCGGTCGGAGCCAACACCGAGGCCGAGATGAAGCAGAAGAAGGCCCGCGTGGAGGACGCCCTGCACGCCACCCGTGCGGCGGCCGAGGAAGGCATCCTCCCAGGCGGGGGCGTGGCGCTATTGCGATGCGAGCAGGTGATGGAGAAGGCGCGATCCGCCGCCCGAGGCGACGAAAAGATCGGCGTCGGCATCGTCCACCGCTGCTTGTCCAAGCCGCTGGAACAGATCGCCGAGAATTGCGGTCTGGACGGGCCCGTGGTCGCGGAGGAGGTCCGGCAGAAACCGACCACCGCCGGCTTCGATGCCAACACGGGCAAGTACGGCGACATGTTTCGGGCGGGAGTCATCGATCCGTTGAAGGTGGTCCGGACCGCCCTGGAAAACGCGGCCAGCATCGCCGCGTTGATGCTTACCACCGAGACGATGATCACGGACCTCGACAAAGAGGACAAGGACAAGCAGCAGATCGAGGGAAGCGTACGGTAAGACGTTCTGGCGCGAGAATCTCGCGACGGCAGGCGCGGCGGATTGGCTGAACGCCGTTATCGGGCCACCCCCCCGCGGGGTGGCCCGTTTTCGGTAACGCGTACGGTACCAGTCGGTCTGCCGGGGGCGCATCGGCGAGCGAAGTAGCGGGGTACAATTGGATACTTTGGTGAACGGGTCTCCAATCTGACCATGGCGACAATGGCGGCGAAGCGCGACTACTACGAGATACTCGGTGTCGGTCGATCGGCCTCAGACGACGAGATCGCCGACGCGTATCGAAAGCTCGCGCTCAAGTACCACCCCGACCGCAACCCGGGCGACGAAGACGCGGTGGGCAAGTTCAAGGAGGCCGCCGAAGCGTTCGAGGTCCTCAGCAACTCGGACAAGCGCGCCCGATACGATCGGTACGGTCACGCGGGCCTGGAAGGCCCCGGGGGCGGGGCGCCCCATTTCCGCGACATCAGCGATATCTTCGAGGCCTTTGGCGACATCTTTGGCGGCGGCCTGTTCGGCGACCTATTCGGCAGCGCCGGCAGAGGACGTCGCCGCGTGCGCCGCGGAGCGGACATCCGCTGCCAGATCGTGCTCGATCTGGCGGAGGCTGCTCGGGGAGCCTCGAAGACCATCCAGTTCAGCCGACACGAAGTGTGCGCCAACTGCGGTGGTTCCGGGGCCAAGCCGGGGACCCAGCCGGAGCCGTGCCAGTACTGCGGAGGTCGGGGGCGGGTGATCCAGTCAACGGGGATCCTTTCCCTTCAGACGACGTGCCCGTCCTGCCGCGGGGAGGGTGCGGTGATCCGTCACCCGTGCTCTCGTTGCGGCGGCGCGGGATACGTGCCCCAAGAGGTGACACGCGACGTGAAAGTCCCCGCCGGCGTGGACAACGACACCCGACTGCGCCTTCAGGGCGAAGGGGAACCCAGCCCGGACGGCGGCCCGCCCGGGGATTGCTATTGCTTCGTCCGCGTCAGAGAGCACCCGTTGTTCCAGCGCGAAGGTCCTCACCTGATCTGTCAGATTCCGATCGGCTACGCCCAGGCGGCGTTGGGGGCCAGGATCGAGGTGCCCACGTTGGACGGACGCCAGGAGTTCGATATTCCCCCCGGGGCGCAGAACGGCGACCTCTTCAAGCTGGCCGGCCACGGGATGCCCGTTCCCCGGCAGCGCGGGCGCGGCGACCTGGTGGTTCAGGTGTTCATCGAGGTGCCGAAGAAACTGACCGCCGAGCATGAACGAATCCTCCGGCAACTGGCCGAGGTGGAAAACGCAAACGTTTCCCCGCAGCGCAGGAGCTTCTTCAAGAAACTCAAAAAGTACTTCCAATCGGGATGACCGACCGGAACGGATGGAGGATGAAGCGTGTCGAAGAAAGACGTAGCCCGAACCGATCCGGCCGACGAGTTCCAGCCGGAGCCGATCGAGACGGGAGACCAAGCTGCCGCCGACCCCGCCGTCGAAGCGGTTGAGGACGGCGAAGAGGCCACCGGCAATCGCGAGGACTCGGGCGTCGGGGAAGCAAACCTCGGCCCAAGCGAGATCGAGCGGCTCCGCGAGGAGTCGGCGCAGGCTCAAGATCGCGCTCTGCGGACTCAGGCAGAACTGGAGAACTATCGCAAACGCGTCGCCCGCCAGATGGAGGAGGAACGCCGCTACGCCAACATCCCGCTGATCCGCGACCTCTTGCCGGTTTGGGACAGCGTGGGTCGGGCGATCGAGGCGGCTGAGAACGCCCCCGAGACGGCCAGCCTCCTGGAAGGGTTCAAGATGGTCGCCGGACAACTGGAGAGCGTGCTCGAGCAGCATCACTGCGCGAAGATCAACGCCCTGGGGGAGCCCTTCGACCCGAATCTCCACGAAGCCATTTCTCAGCAACCGTCCCGCGAGCATCCGGTTAACACGGTGCTGGGGGTGGCCCAAACCGGGTTCCGTCTCCACGATCGCGTGGTGCGGCCCAGCCAGGTCATCGTCTCGGCCGCCATGCCGCCGAAGGAGGGGCCGGCCGAGGCAAACGAGGGATCGCGGGAGGCAAACGACGGGCGGCAGGATGCAGGGGCGGAAACGGAGTAGGCTGTACGCCACGTGGCCGAGAGGCCGTTGTCGCCCGCGCGGTAGAAGACAAACAAGGGGAAGAACGCCACCACCAGACGGCGAAACGACGGAGGGATGGACATCGATGCCAACCTACGAGTACGAGTGCAACTCCTGCCAACACCACTTTGAGCTGTTCCAGTCCATGAAGGCCGGCCATAAGCGCAAATGCCCCGAGTGCGGGCGGCTCACGCTTCGACGGTTGATCGGGCCCGGGGCCGCAATCGTCTTCAAGGGCTCCGGCTTCTATCAGACGGACTACCGCAGCGAGTCCTACAAGAAAGGTGCCAGTGCGGAGAAGAAGTCCGGATCGAACGGGCAAGCCGACGGAAAGGCTTCCAAGAGCGAGGGTTCCGACAAGTCGAAGGCCAAGGCGGGTGCCGACGAGTCGTAAGCGGCCGCGCATCCCAGGCCCGGGCGAGGCCGCCTCGATCGGGCCATCGGTTCTGCGCTGAGAGGGCGCTGCGTCTGTTTGTGTTCCAGCATCATGTCCGTGGTCCGCTGTCCCATTTGCGGCAGACTTTTCGAGCCGAATGAGAGCTCGCCGATGCCCTTCTGTAGCCGGCGCTGCCGGACCATGGATCTCGGGCGGTGGCTCGAAGAGAAGTACGGAATGCCCGTGGAGCCCGACGAGGAGCCGGAGGACCCGGAGGACCCGGAAGAGCCCGACTCGGGGGATGCGGCTACGTGATGTCCGGCCCCGGACGCAGGACCCCCGCCCCGCCATCTACGTTCCGCGTGCCTCCTCGCTCACCGGAGGTTCCCACCGGCCCTTGTGGCCCTTGCTTGCAAGAGGGCTCCCGCTTCGTATAATCCGGAAATCCAAGGGGCTCGGGCAGAACCGTTGGCGAGGGCTGGGGTTCGGCCCGGGGGCTTCTCGCTTCCGGCTGGCCGTCCTCGTCAAGAACATCGGATCGCGGTGACGGCGGCAAGCGAGCACAGGAGTCCTCCCATGTGCGACGACAACGGTGGCGGCACGCTCCGAACGGTGGCATGGTCTGAGATCTGCCCTTGGCTAAGGCTCTTTCGCTGCTTCCGGCTGGCGATCGGGTTCGGCTTCCCGCTTCTGCTTTCCGCGGTGGCGATCCTGCTGACCGTCAGCGGCTGGGCGCTATTCGGGCTGCTCTTTTCAGGGGATCCGGAAATCGCGGAGCAGTTGAGGCCCTATAAGGGCTGCCCGTGGCTGGCGTTGACCGACCTGGTCCCGGACAAGCCAGGACTGCCGAGGCTGGACCTGAGCATGGGCGGGGACCGGCCGGCACCGTACGCCGCGGCAGATGCGTCTCGGTCGATCTTCCGGCGATCACCGGAACCGTTCTGGGGATCGTTCACGCAACTGAGTCGCCCGCTGTGGCAGATCTTCTCCTCCGACGTCACGGTGACCAAGCTGGCGTACCTCTTGCTCTGCGGCCTCTGGACTCTGGCGATCTGGGCGTTTTTTGGCGGGGCCATCACGCGGCGTGCGGCGGTCGAGCTGGCCTGCGAGGAGCACGTGAGTCCCAACGCGATGTTGCGCTATGCGTGCTCGAGATGGCGAACGTATTTCTCCGCCCCGTTGCTTCTGCTCGTGGGAGTTGCGGCGTTTTCCGTCGGGATCGGTCTGGTGGGCACTCTGTTGCACTGGGACGTAACCGCCGCGATCAGCGGTCTGTTTCTCTGGCCTCTGATGTTGCTGGGCGGGTTGGTGATAACCTACCTGCTCGTGTGGCTGGCTTTTGGATGGCCGCTGATGTGGGCGGCAACCAGTGCCGAAGGCCAGGACAGCTTCGACGCCTTGTCGCGCTCCAACCAGTACCTCTTCCAACGACCGCTGCACTATCTGTTCTATGTCGTGGTCGCCGTCCTGATCGGCTGGCTGGGCTGGCTGGTGGTGTCCAACTTCGCGGCCGGGGTCATCGCCCTTACCAACTGGGCAGCCGACTGGGGCGCCGATTCGTCCCGCTGGTTCGCGCAAGGGTCCGGCGCACGCCAGGTCGAAGAGCTGCTCTCCGACGGGGCCGAAATCGGCGCTGTCGGCGCGTTTGGGGCCGGACTGATCCTCTTCTGGTGCGGGTGTGTGAAGATGCTGGCCGTGGGCTTTCTCTACAGCTACTTCTGGACCGCGTCGACCTGCATCTACCTGTTGCTCCGCTACGACGCCGACGCCATGGAGTTGGACGAAGTCTTTCTGGAAGAGGAGGAAGACGAGGCGACCTACGGCCTGCCGCCGCTCGGAACGGATGAAGCCGGGGCCCCGGTCGTGGCCGACGACACCGTGCTGCCGGAGGACGGCGCCGCGCCTTCCGATGAAGGCAAACCGCCAACGGAATCGCCAGGAAACGAGCCACCGTCGGAAGGGGACGAGCGGTCCAACCAACCGTGACCGCATCGCCTATGCGGACCGCTGGTCGCCCATCTCAGCGAAGGGGCCTCCGGCTCAAACGGCTCCCGGGCCTCGCGAGCCGTCGCTGATCTGGATGGCCGCGTCGGCGGGAAGCACGAAGATCTTGCCGTCCCCGATGTTCCCCTCGGGGCCGGTCCGCGCCGCGTTGGCCACCGTCTCGATGGTCCGCTCCAGGAAGTCGTCGTTAACCACGATCTCCAGCGCGACTTTTCGCAAAAGCGCGGTCTGGTACTCGCGGCCGCGGTACATCTCGCTCTGCCCCCGCTGTTGCCCATAGCCCTGGGCGTCGCAGATCGTCATTCGCATCACTTCGATCTTCCCCAGGGCCTCCCGCACCGCGTCGAGTTTGGTCGGCCGAATGATCGCGACAACGACTCTCATGCTGCTCTCTCCCCAACGTGGGCTGACGTGCCCTAAGATACCGGCGACCGGCCGGGACGCAAAGACATTCCCGGGTAGGCTGCGTGCTCGCACGCACGCGGGATGGGCTGGCGATTGTCTCGATGGCCACCTATCAGCCCGGGCGGTGCGTGCTTGCACGCACGGACAACGCCCGGGAACCCCTTATGACGGGTAACTACCGGGCCCCAAGAGGGGACACCTGCCCCGCTATCCCCGCAGGAGATGGGTGAAGCATAACCCGTGCTAGGGGCCCGCGAGCTCCAACCGGGCGTCCAGCACCTTGCGGATCCGCGCCGCGCTTTCCTCGAGGTGGGCCCGAGTGTAGGTGTCGAGCTGGGCCTTTCGGGCGAGCACTTCCTTGATGCGGGCTTCCAGCGACTCCAGCTCGACGTACGCCACCGTCTGGCAGTCGTCCGGCGCCGCCGTGTTGCCCATGGCCAGATTCGCCAGCCGCTCCAGATATCGCCGCTGCAAATTGCGGCGCAGGCTGCTGATGGCCGGCTTGCGGTTGGTGTATTTGCCGTCGCGGAGCTTCTCCGTCTCGGCGAAGATCGCCCCCGTGAGCCCTTCGATCAGGTCGGCGGCCGTAAACGCGTCCTTCTCGGCGGGCACTTTCAACTCCGAGTCACGGAGCCGGGAAAGCGTCGTGGACGACAGCAGTTGGCCCAACACGCGGTCCTGCCAGGCGAGGATCACTTCATGCACCGGGTAGTCGGAACGGTCCTGCGGCTCGATGCCCCAGTGCGACCACTTCGACGCGGCCAGGTGGTTGTACAACTCCGGCGGAAACTCGTAAGACTTCGGTCCGAAGGCCTGCTCCTTCAGAAGCGAGAGCGCCTCGCGCTGCCGCTTCGCCTCGACGACCACGAAGGGAGGCCGGGCGTTCGGGTCGCCCTTGTGGTCGCGGTGTACGTAGATCCCGCCAATGAATCCGCCGGCGAAGCCCATCGCGTCGCCATGGTAGTTCAGCAACACGTTGAAGGCCCGCCGCACCCGCTGGTATCCTTCCCCTTCCTCCGCCATCCGTTCCACCAGGTCCGGCCACAACTGGTTGATCAGCTTCACCTGCCGCCCGGCGTACTGGAGCGGGTCCTTGCCCAGATCGAACCGGCTGCTGAGCGGATCGGCGTCGAAGCCGCGGGTGTCCTCGTCGGTCGCGTAGTCCAAGCCCGGCTCGGCACATCGGGAGGCGATTTTCTTCAGTTCCGGCACCTCTCCCTCCGTGCCGCCGGTCAGCGGTTTGTAGCCGTATTCGACGGCCCAGTAGTCGTAGGGGCCGAGGGTCGGGCTGAAGTAGTCGCCCTGCTTCTGGTCCTTGGGGACGAAGTTGGCAGGCAGGTAGTCCATGACCGACCCGGCCATGCCCGTCTCCCTCGTCTTCTCCGGGTCGTTGATCTCTTCCAGCGTCAGCAAGGCGCTCCCCTTGAAGTTGTGCCGAAGGCCCAGCGTGTGGCCCACTTCATGCATGACCGTTTCCCTGATCCCCTGCATGATGAACTCGCCGACTTCCGCCTCCGACTCGGCCTGGTCGGCACCCGCCAGGACCAACGCGCCGAACGCCATCTGGCGCGCCATCCCTTGGCTGTAGTTGCAGTCGTGCAAGTGGCGGTACCCGAACCAGGAGTGAACACCTTCGGTTTGCGGACGGCCGCCGCCCGCGATCAGCGGTCCCGCGGTCGAGGCGGCCTCCCTTTCCGGCGTCATCACGTCGTACTGCAACTTCCAGGCTTCGAGGAAGTCGGCGTCGAAGATGATGTCGGCGTCGAGGATCTCGCCGGTGGTCGGATTCACCCGGCTGGGCCCCATGGCAAAGCCCGCACAAGACGTGATCCACCGGAACGTGTTGTAGTTGATGTCCTCAGGGTCCCAGTCGGCCTCGTCAGGCTGCTGGCGCACCTCGATCGCATTGGCGAAGCCGACCTTCTCGAACGCCCGGTTCCACTCGAGGATTCCCTCCCGAATCGGTTTGCGGTATTCGAACGGGACCGTCTTTTCGAGCCAGAAGATGATCGGCTTTTTGGGTGGCGACAGCTCGGCTGAAGGGTCTGCCTTGCGGACGTCCCAGCGGTTGGCGTATCGGACGAACCGGTCCTCCCGGGATTTCTTGGAGAAATCCTTCAGCACCGTGAGGAAGTATCCCACCCGGTCGTCCGCCTGCCGTGGTTGATAGCCGGTCTGCGGCAAGCGACTGATCGAGTAGTGGACGTTGATCGTCACGCCACGGCTATCGGCCACGGTGTCGAACTCGACGGAGCCGCTCGAGGCATACGTGGCCGCAACCTGGATCTCCACGTTGTCCTCGAAGCCTTTCACCGACGCCCAGCTCGACTTGTCCTCGGAAAACGTGAAGCCCCTCAAAACGCTCGAAATCCGGGGCAGATCGGTCATCAGCACGGAGCTGAGATCGACGACATAGCCGCCCGACGGACTGAGCGTGGCAATGGGCAGGCTGAACAAGACGCTATCGGTATAAGCGAGTCGGACCGCCCTGGCTTCGGGGCTCCCTTTGTCTGCCGTGAAGCGGACGTTCCGCCGGACGACTTGGATCCTGTCGCCGTCTTTACGGAACTGCCAGATCCAGTCGTCCCCGAATCCCCAGGTCATGCCCCCCAGGATGGGTGATTCACCGATGCCTCGTGCGATGGATATCAGGACGATGAGGTCCTTGTCCAGGGTGCTGCCGGTAATTTCGCCGTAGAGCTTCTCTTCCTTGCGATAGAGCTTGATCAGCCCCTCGATCGTCGTGGCGTCTTTGAGCACTTCCGAGAAAGCCGGATACTTCGGTTTCGATCCGCTCGTGGACTTGCTCTTGCCCGACGAGGAAGAGCCGCTCTCCTCGCTCCCATTTGCCTTGACTTCGTCAGCGTCCTGCTTGGCCGCCGGCTTCTCGTCGTCGGCACGCTCGGAATCGGCCCACAAAAATGATGTCAGGGATAGCGAAAATGCGAGACTCAGGGATAATGCGGTGACTTTCGGGGATTCCGGCATTGTCGGTTCTCTTGCGGGCTGGAGCTGTTGGGGTGGGGGCAACGTTGGGGTAAGGCGGGGTGGGCTGGAGACCTGGAATGCCTCGTCAAATATACCCCATTTTCCCAATCCAACCGGGGGATTAGGTAGACGGCTCCTTACTCGGAGAGTAGACCCGGCGGGATGGCAGCCCGGACGGGGGGTAGCGACCCACATGTAGATGCAACATACCCCCCCGACAGGGAGGTTATGGAATTCGGCCCGTTTGTGCTATTCTCGCACCGGCGGGCCCCCACGTTGGGATGATTGGCGGTTTTCGAGGACTCCTCGCCCCACCACCGGGTGACCTGATGGCAACCGAATCGGACGTCGTCAGCGTGCTTTCGGCCTATCCTGACGACTTTCGCTCGGCGGAGATCGAGTCGCTGGGTGCGGCGGGTGGCTTCAGCGGGGCGCGGTTCTGGCGCGTGAGAAGCGATGCCGGGCTGTTTTGCCTGCGGCGATGGCCCAGAGCCAATCCCTCGGCCGACCGATTGGAGTTCATCCAGGCGGTGCTGTGGCACGTGGACCGAGAGGGGTTCGCATTGGCTCCGCTGCCGCTATGCACGCGGTCTCGCAAAGGCTACGTCCGGCGCATGGGTTACTTCTGGGAGCTGGCGCCGTGGATGCCCGGCGAAGCCGACTTCTGGGAGGACCCCACGGACGAGAAGCTCACAGCGGCCATGATCGCCCTGGCCGAGTTTCACCTGGCGGCGGCCACGTTCCCCCTGCCCGACCCGCCCACGGGCCTCTCACGGGGAATCCGCGATCGGCGCCGACAGCTTCGAGAATGGACGTCGGGCGATCTGGAACGGCTCCGCGCCGCGGTCGAGCGCGGGCTTTGGCCCGAGCTGGAGTGTCGCGCTGAGGCGTTGTTCCGCCTTGTCCCCCGCGGTGCTGACCGAGTGCTCGTGCTGCTCGACGCGGCGGTCCAATCCAAGGTCCCTTTGCAGCCGTGCATTCGGGACGTGTGGCACAATCACGTGCTGTTCGAGGGGAGCCGAGTGAGCGGCCTGATCGACTTCGGGTCGATGGCGGCCGACAACGTGGCGGCCGACGTCGCCCGGTTGCTGGGGAGCATGGTGCGCGACGACGCCCATCGGTGGCAAGTGGGGCTCGACGCGTACGGCTCGGTTCGCGGGCTTTCGGAAACGGAGGTTTCGCTGGTCTACGCGTTCGACCGCAGCACGGTGCTCATGGCCGGGCTGACCTGGATCGACTGGATCTACCGGCAGCGGCGGGTGTTCGAGGACCGGGAGGCGATCCCGGATCGTCTCGACGAGATCATCCGGCGTTTGCGGCATCTCGTGGGTCGATAGGCCGCGAAGTGCGACTCGACGCAGCGGGGCCCCTTTCGCCAAGCCGTTTTGACGTTGCGGGCTTGGGGTCTGAGGAATGGCCCAGCTCCTTCTGGAGTGTGTGAACGGAAGTGTCCATTTCCGGCAAGGTCTTTGAGGGCAAGGATTTCGGCGCCTTTGGACAAGCCCGGGTTCTCCAGGGCGCGTTGATCGGAATTATGACACCGACTCCGCCAACCGGACCGGTCGAGCGTCCAACGCCGGCGGAAGTGGTCTCCCGCGGACTGCCATTGCTCGCCATTGGGCCGGGGCATACAGTAAGGTGGGCTGTGGTAACAGGATAACGCCACCGGGGACGTTCCACTTCCGCCACGGAATGAGGGAGCCATGCTTCGAGTTTGTATCCGCTTCTTGGGGTCCGCCGCGGTTGTCGCGGGACTGCTGATCTCAACCTGCTCGGGACAGGCACAGCCGGGGGGAGGGCGACCCCGCGGTCCGTTGGGCGGCTTCGGCCCGGCGGGCGAGCCGGTCGTCTCCGTCGAGTCCCAATTCACGGCGCCGACCGCCGACGTGCCCGGCCGGCTGTTCGTCACGGCCAAGATCAAGCCGGGCTGGCACATCTACTCGATCACGCAGGCTCGGGGCGGTCCGATCGCGACCACGATCCAGCTCGCTCCCTCGGAAGCGTACCGTCGCACGGGGGATTTCCAGGCCGCAACTTTGCCCGAGAAGAAGGTCGAGCCGCTTTTCGGAGGGCTGGAGGTCGAGTCTCATCACGACGAGATTACCTGGCACGCGCCGATCGAGCTTGCACCGGGCGTCGACTTGGCCACGTTGACGATCGAGGGAGCGATCCGGGCCCAGCCGTGCGACGCCAGTTCGTGTCTTCCGGCGCAGAAATTCCCCTTCACGGCTCGGCTCGGCCGGGGCATGGACCTGCCCAAGTCGGCTTTGTCCGCCGACGTCGGCTGGCGGGACGCTCGTCCGCCGGAGTCCGCCCCGGTCCAGAGGGAACAGCCCGTTACTCACGGCATCCCGTGGGTGCGCGTAAAGACGTTCGCGGAGGTCAACCAACTCGTGGAGGGCCGTGTCGATCTTGACGAGCTGGAAGCGAACGTGCGGGAGCTGGAAACCGGCGCTCAAGCGGGGCGCGAGCGAGGGCCGATGTGGGCTGTTTGGCTGATTCTGATCGGCTTCCTCGGCGGGATCTTGCTGAACATCATGCCCTGCGTGCTCCCGGTCATCGGCCTGAAGATCCTCTCCTTCGTCAATCAGTCGGGGGAGGACCGGTTTCGCGCGTTGATGCTGAACGTGGCGTTTTCGGCGGGCTTGATCTCGGTCTTCCTGCTCCTGGCCGCGTTGGCGGCTGGGATGAACCTCCAGTGGGGCGGACAGTTCCAGTACCCGTGGTTCAACGTGACCATGGCCGTGGTCGTGTTCGCCATGGGGATCAGCTTCCTCGGGATTTGGGAGATTCCGATCCCGGGCTTCGTTGGCTCGGGGAAGGCGGCCGACGCGGCCCGGCGCGAGGGTCTGGCCGGAGCGTTCTTCATGGGAATCATCACGACGATTCTGGCCACGCCGTGCACCGGCCCGGGGATGGCCGTTGCGGTGACCGCGGTGATGTCGGAGCCGCCGCCCCTGATCTTCGCCGTCTTCCTGGCGGTGGGATTGGGAATGGCCAGTCCCTACCTGTTGATTGGCGTATTTCCTCGACTGGTCGCCTTCCTGCCGAAGCCGGGGGCCTGGATGGAGGCCTTCAAGCAGGTGATGGGCTTCGTGCTGCTGGGGACCACCGTCTGGATCCTCAGCTTCATCCACTGGCCGTACCTGGTGCCGACGATCGGCATGATGTTCGGCGTGTGGGGGGCCTGCTGGTGGATCCAACGCAAGGCCGTGGCCGAGACCAAGGAGAAAGCCTGGGCCTGGACCGAGGCGATCGCCTTCGCGGGCCTGGTCTGGGTGTTCATGTTCCCGGGCCTGTTCGGGGTGCCCGGAATTCTGACCGTGATGAACGAGCGTTGGGAGTACGTCACGGAGGACGTCGATCGGGCGACGGTCACGCCAGGTCAATACACCCTGATGGTCGATTTCACGGCGGACTGGTGCATCAACTGCAAGGTGGTTGAGGCGACCGTGCTCGAAACGGAAGCCGTGCGCGACCTGATCGACCGGAACCGCGTGGTGCCCGTGAAGTTCGACATGACCTTCAGCCCCGAGGACGAGGAGACGGAGCGGTTCGTCCAAGCCTTGCGCACCGCGCAGCCGTCGCTGGCCATCCTGCCGGCGCGCGACCCCAACCGTCCGACCACGATCCTCCGCGGCGTCTACACGCAAGGCCCGGTCCTGGAAGGCCTCGAAAAGGCCGGCCCGTCGATCGATACCCCGGGCTGATCGCGACCCCACAGTCGCTTTTCGCTCCACGGGACCTCGCAACCCGTAGGGTGGCTGCTTGCAGCCACGCGTCACCGAGGAAGCGCGGGGGACAAAACGCGCGACGCCACGTGTCAGACGCGTGCGTGCGAAGCACGCACCCTACGGGTCTACGGGGCCAGACGCTCGCCCCGGGTGGGTTGCTAGAACGGACGGGGGAGACACCCGTGAATCTGCGGTCAGCGCGGGCCGTTTCTGTTTCCCCAAACCGCGAAGCGGGTTCGCAACACAGCCCGGGGTTGCGGAGCTACCCCGGGCCCCGGTTCCGAACTCACCGAACCCCAACGGGGTTGCGTCCCGCCAGCGTCAGGTTCGACCCCGTTGGGGTTGGGGGGGATCGGGGGCCCGCCAACCCGGGGTAGCTCCGCAACCCCGGGCTGTGTTGGATAACGCCTTCGGCGTACGGGATGGAACACGAACCGAACTGGAAGTGCCCCGTCAATGCCGTCCCGTCCTCGCATCCCACGCCCCGGGTGGGTTGCACCTGCAAGATCGGATCAGTATCATCGGGGGCGTGGGGCGAGCCGGCCATCCTGATTCAGACGAACCGCGGGATGCACGGGAGCGGCGGCTTGCTTGCATTTCAAACGCTGGCGGCCGACCCTGTTCGGGCTACCCCGTACCTCCCGGCTCGCCGGCCCGATGATCGCTAGGCTGAAACAGTCTATCACGCAGGAGAAGCTTGCACAGTTGAACAACCGTCTGCTAGCAATCCACTTACGGCAATTCGCCGGATGCGCGTTAGGCTGCGAAGACGCAGCGTACAGGTGATACACGGATCAGTCTAAGAACAAGTTCGGCGTCATGAGAAAGCGTGCAATCAGATGAAGCGATTAGTTGACCTGTCAAATGAAGAGGCACGAGCACACTTCCTGAAGGGCAGCAGCTACTTCAATGGGGATCTGCCACGTTATCTGAGCTTTGAACCAATTCTGGCTGCAGTAGCGGACGCCCTAAATCGTGGCAACTACGCGCAGTACCAAGCCACTAATCCAGCTCTGCTTCCGAACGTCAACTACAACTTCATTGCGAATAAGGACGGAAGGTTCGCATGGCGGCCTTTCGAGCTAATACACCCGGCTATTTATGTGTCGCTGGTCAATGTCATTTGTGAAGTGCAAAGCTGGGAAAGCATCAAGAGGCGCTTGGGTGAGTTTGAAGGTGGCGTGGTTGATTGTTGCAGCGCGCCAGTGATGTCCATAGACCATCAGACCGACGTCGCAACTCAGATCAGGAGCTGGTGGCAGAGTGTTGAACAGCGATCATTAACGTACTCGTTAGAGTTCAGCCATCTACTTCACACTGATGTGACCGATTGCTACAGCTCCCTTTACACCCACAGCATTTCCTGGGCCATTCACGGTCTGGAGGTAGCTAAGAAGAACAGGGGTAAGAACTCACTCCTCGGAAACAGAATCGACTCGCATATTCAGGCGAGCCGGTACGGCCAAACGAATGGCATTGCTCAAGGCACGGTTCTGATGGACTTCATAGCGGAGATCGTTCTTGGATATGTAGATGAACAGATCAATTCCGAACTGGGGAACAGCAAGGACATCCGGGTACTTCGATACCGGGATGACTATCGGATATTTGCCAATAGCGACGAACGAGCGGAAGAAGTTCTCAAGATCGTTAGCGACAAGCTCCGAACCGTCGGGATGAAGCTTGGCGTATCCAAAACGTTCTCGAGTAGAAACGTCGTAGAAGGCTCCATCAAGCCGGATAAACTCGCGGGTATCGAACTGCAAGATCTCGGTGATTCAAATGCCAAAACGATACAGAAGCAGCTCTTGAGGCTACATTCCTTCGGTCAGCGGTTCTCAAACAGTGGAGCGCTTCGTCGTCTCGTGAGCGAGTTTCACGGCAGGGTCTCGGAGCAAACTCAAGCTCCGGACGACCTTGAAGTCCAGGTAGCCATCGCGACGGACATTGCGTTTGTTTCGCCAGCCACCTTTCCTGCTGTAGCCGGAATCCTGAGCCATTTGATCTCACTTGCGCCGAGTGAGGACAAGGTGAGCCTATGGACGAAAGTGCGGCAGAAGATGGCGCGGGTACCATACAACGGCTATCTTGAAATCTGGCTGCAACGCGTTACTCAACCGAAGGCCGTTGGCATCAAGTTCGAAAGCGAGGAGCCAATTTGTCGTATCGTGAACGGTGAAGGGCCTGAGTTATGGGAGAGCAGTTGGATAGCAGGCGGTGCCCTGAAGAAGGCCTTGGATGTTTCGAAGATCGTTGTGGCTGCCGCTGACGAAGTTGAGGAAGTGCTTCAGCCTGAGGAAGTCGAATTGTTCAAACAGAACGCGTGGGCTTACTAGGCGTGTGCAGCTGACGCCGAACAAGACGATGAACCGCACGCGTGAACGCGCCGGTTATCTCGACGTTCGCGGCGCGAAGAACGGCAATGACGTACCGGCTGCGACCGGCCCGGCTACCGGGCTGCTTCCCCCCACACGACGCCCCGCGGCCCCGATCGGACGCGGCCGATCAGCCACGTTTCCACGCCCGAGCGGGCGAGCTGGTGGCGGATGCTTTCGGCGTAGTAGGGGCTGACGACTAGCACTAGGCCGAGGCCCATGTTGAACACGCGGTCCATCTCCGCGGGCTCGATCTGGCCCAGGCGTTGGAGCCACGTGAACACGGGCGGCACGGGCCAACTGTCGCGATCGATCACGACCTGGACGCCCTCGGGCAGAATCCGCTCGACGTTCTCGTGCAAGCCGCCGCCGGTGATGTGGGCAATGCCGTGAACCACGCTCTTTACCCGGTAGTGGGTCAGCACGTCTCGTATCGGCCGGGCGTAGATTCGTGTGGGCTCTAGGAGCGCCTGGCCGACGGTCGTGCCCAGCTCGTCCACCGGATCGTTGACCGACAGGCCGGCCATCTCGAAGACGACCTTGCGGACCAAGCTGAAGCCGTTGGAGTGGAGGCCCGTCGAGGCGAGGCCGATCACCAGGTCGTCGGGCACGATGGCACGGCCGTCGATCACGTCTTTCCGCGGGACCACGCCGACGCAGAAGCCGGCCAGGTCGTACTCGCCGGGGGCGTACTGATCGGGATGGATGGCCGTCTCCCCGCCCAATAGCGCGCAGTCGCTCTGGAGGCAGCCGGCCGTAATCCCTTCCACGATCTGCTCCAGAAGCGGGGGATCGTCCTTGGACATCGCCACGTAGTCGAGGAAGAACAGCGGCTCGGCCCCGCAGCAGATCGCGTCGTTCACGCTCATCGCCACCAAGTCGATCCCCACCGTGTCGTGAACGCCCATCATGGAGGCCACCTTGAGCTTGGTCCCCACGCCGTCGGCACAGGCGACGAGAACCGGCGCCTCGTACTTCCGGGCGAACAACTGGCTGGAGAAGTCGAGCTCGAACAGGCCCGCAAACCCACCCCCCAGCTTCAGCACGCGCGGCGAGTGCGTGCGCGAAACCAGCCGCGGCAAGCGGGCCATCGCTTGCGCATAGGTGTCCAAGTCGACGCCCGCGTCTTTGTAGGTCGCTTTTGCCATGACGCTCACTCGGGGCGGTTCTCGTTGACGCGTTATTCTAATCGTTCCCAGGGTGATGGGAAAAGCGGGCGGTGGGTTTGGCTCCGCGAGTGCGTGAGAATGCGGAGCCGGCAATCGGAAGACGAGGCAGAATACCGCCGTCGCCGCGGTGAAGCCCGCTGGAGCACACTTCGCGGGACCACTCACGCCCGTGCCGTCTCAATGACCTACCGGTCTGTCGAAGTTGAGTCGACGGGTGCCACGGTTGGCTTGTCCAACCGTGCTTCCTGCACTGCTGGGCAAGCCAC
>DATKZH010000562.1:0-105318 GCA_035528065.1 Thermoguttaceae bacterium
CGAGCCGGACAGGACAATTACGTAGGAAACATTTACAAGGGAGTCGTGGTCAACCTGGAGCCGAGCATCCAGGCGGCGTTCGTCGATTTTGGCGTCGGCCGCAACGGCTTTCTCCACATCAGCGACGTCGAGCCGGAATATTTCCGTCAAGGCGGCTACGATCCCAACAAGCCATCGGGGCCGTCGGGACCTCGCCGCGAGCCCCAACGCTCCAGCGAATCGGCCGTGGGCGACGAGTTCGAGGAAGGGCTGGAAGACACTTCCCAGCCGCAGCGGCCGCGCAATCCGCGTTACGGCGGCCGCCCTCGGTTCAAACCGCCGATCCAGGAAATCCTCCGTCGCGGCGACGAGGTGCTGGTGCAGGTCATCAAGGAAGGCATCGGCACCAAGGGACCCACGCTCTCGACTTACGTCAGCATCCCGGGCCGGTATCTGGTGCTCATGCCGGCCCTGGGCCGCGTGGGCGTCTCCCGAAAAATCGAGGACGAAGATGCACGCCGCCGTCTGCGAGACGTGATGAACGAGCTCAACCCGCCCAAAGGCTTGGGGTTCATCGTCCGCACCGCCGGCGTCGACCGCACCAAGAAGGAGCTTTCCCGCGACTTGGCCTACCTCGTGCGGCTGTGGAAGGTCATCGTCCGGCGAATCAGAAAGCTCCAGGCGCCGGTCGACATCTACGAAGAAAGCGACATGATCATCCGCACCATCCGCGATATCTTCACCGGCGAGGTCGACACGATCTACATCGACGAGCCCTCGGCCTACGAGCGGGCCAGGGAGTTCCTCCAACTGGTGATGCCCCGGTACGTCGGTCGCCTCCAGCTCTATGAGGGCAAGGAGCCGCTGTTTCACAAGTACCGCATGGACGAGGAGATCGCCAGGATCCACCGCCGCCAGGTCCCCCTGAAACAGGGCGGCTCGATCGTCATCGACCAGACCGAAGCCCTGGTGGCCATCGACGTCAACAGCGGCAACTTCCGCGCCGACGACTCCGCCGAAGAAACCGCCTACCAGATGAATCTCCTCGCCGCCCGCGAAATCGCCCGGCAGCTCCGCCTCCGCGACCTGGGCGGCGTGATCGTCAACGACTTCATCGACATGCGTCAGGAGAAACACCGTCGGGGGGTGGAGCGGGCGCTCCGCGACGCGATCAAGCGCGACCGCGCCCGGACCAAGATCCTCCGGACCAGCCCCTTCGGGCTCGTCGAGATGACCCGACAGAGGGTGCGCCCGAGCCTGAAACGGAGTGTCTATTGCGACTGCCCCACTTGCACCGGGACCGGGGTCGTCAAGTCGAGCGAAACCATGGCCATCGACATCATCCGGCTGCTGATCCTGGCCAGCCAGCGCCCGGACGTGGCCAGGGTCGCCGTCACGGTCGCCACGGAGGTGGCCGACTACCTCAACAACAAGAAACGCCGCGAACTGGCCCAACTGGAGGACGAAGGCGAAATGGCCGTGCAAGTCCTTGCTACTGAAGGAGTTGGGCCCGAACACCTGGTCATCGCCTGCCGCGATGCTCAGGGTCGCGAGGTCCATTTCTCCGGCGCCTAGGCCTTGAGCACTCCCCAGGCACTGCGTTATGTTAAAGGATTCACCGTTTCCCAACGTGGGCAACCAGGCAGTTTACCAAGCGGGCGGATAGCGAGACCGACCATGTACGCGATCATCGAAGACGGCGGACGACAGATCCAAGTCGAAGAAGGACAGGAAATCGAGGTCGATTACCGCGAAGGCTCCCGCGGAGACCAGCTCACGTTCGACCGGGTGCTGGCCTGTCGTGACGACGACGGGTTCCAGGTCGGGCAGCCCACCCTGGAGGGGGCCACGGTCACCGCCGAAGTGATCGGCCCCAAGCTGGGCCCGAAACTCGTCGTCCAGAAGTTCCGCCGACGTAAGAACTCCCGACGCAAAACCGGCCATCGGCAACTCCACAGCCGGGTGAAGATCAGCAAGATCCAGGTCGCCCGGTAGTCCGTCTCCAGCGGGTTCGCGAAGACTCGATTCGTCGATGTCCCGCGTGCGACGCCGAGTCATCTCGTTCTCTTGCCGGCCCCGCCTCGGAAGCATGGCCCCCAAGCGTCCGGGCCCCTGCAAGTCGGTTCCCGCGGGCTCATCAGGTCCCACCGCGACTTGGCCGATCGCCGCTCGGCCGGCGGGCGTAGAGCGTCCAGAGCTTCGACTGATCGATCGGCTGGAACCGGGACTGGAGCACGCGACCGTAGACCCGCGCAAGCGCCCGCTTCGAGGCCGGCTGAATCGCCCGATTGGGCACCATCACCAGGGTCACCTCCCGAAAGACCCGATCGGCGTCGGGGAAGTGCTCTTCGTCGAAAACCCGGCCGGCGTGCCAGTAGAGCGCGTCGCCGCGAGGGCTGGGTAGCTCCAGGGCAAACGAGAACGGGTTGACCCAGTCCATCACGAAGATCCGGCTCTCCCCGTTCACGTGCCGACGAAGCAAGTCCAAGCCATCGTTCGTCCAGCAAGCGTACTGATAGGACGTGAGGGCGGGCTGTTCCGGATCCCGCTTGAGGATGCCGGCGATCACCGCGTCGCGATCCACGAGCTGGGCCTCGTCCGCCCGCGGCGGCAGAAGCACGTCTCCCATCGTCCGCGACTGGACGACCGCCGTCGTCGGCAAGCGGTCGGCATGGAGCCAATGCCAACCGAAGGAGTAAGCCACGCTGAGCGATCCGTGCACGATGATCACGCCCGCCAGATAGGCCGCCAGGGCACTGGCCAGCAGGTATTTGAAGCCCCGCTCGAAGGTCTCCGGCTGAAGAGGTCCCGAGATCACGCATCGGCGGCGGAGATTCTCGGCAAGCACCAGCGCGGCGACGGCAAACGCGGGCGGCATCCCGCTGATCCCGTCGGTGCTGTAGATGAAAAGGCCGACGAAGATCCCCACGACGGCCATCGTCGCAGTGAGCAGCCAGGAAGAGAGCTCGGCATCGAGATTCCCCCGGCGCATCGGCCGGACGAGCAGGACCATCATCACCGCGAGCAGCCCCAGGGCCCCCCGGTTCCACCGGACGGCGTTCGCCAGGGCCACGATCCGGTAGTCCGGGTCCTGCACGGCGGCCAACATCTTCATGTCGGCGTCGAAGGCGGCGAAGTCGAACCCCAGGTACCACACGACGCAGAACCACACGGCGGCACCCGCTCCCACCATGGCCGACCAGGCAGCGATCCGCAGCCGAAAGCAAGACCACCCGGCCATCGCCACCGCCGCCACCCCCATGCCGAAATAGGTGATCTTGGTGAACATCAGAAGGCCGAGGATGACGCCCGCACAGAGCCCTTCGAGAACGCCCGCCACGCCAGCCGAGCCCGAGTCCCTATCCGCGTTGCGCGGCGGCAGGAGCATCTGGAGCAGCAGCACGGCCAACAGCGCCCCGCCAAGCCGGTTGTACTGGGCGGCATAGGTCGTGTCGTGAAACGGATGGCCCGGATAGTGCGTCGCGACCAGCGTGAACCCGACCATCGAGCAGAAGACGAGGGCGTGCAACGCGGGGAGCCGTCGCCGGGCGATCCACCACGCGGCCAGGGTGACGAAGGGAAAAACGATCGCGGGGCCGTAGCTCAAGGCAGCCCCCCGGGGGCCCGCCACGAGCATCCCCAGGGCGGTGACCAACAGCGGCACGGCGCCCAAGGGAGAATAGAAGTCCACGTGGGGCCGCTGCCCGGCGAGCAGTCGCCAGCCACCGTCCAACAGGAACGCCGAATCCCAGGCGCAGCTCCACTGGTGAGTGCACCCAAACGAAAAGAGCATACCCAACGTGACGAGCACGATGGCCACCAGCCCGACCAGCGCGAGCCGATAGGCTCCCGGCCGATCCGCCAGAAAGGCGCCGAGAAGGCGGTCTTCCCACGCCGAGCCGAGTCGTCCGATCCAGCCGTCTGGCGCACCGTTTGGAGGCTTCATTCGCGGGATCCACATGGAGCCGCACCGCCTCCCCTAGGGCACTTGGCTTCGGACATTGGCTGCCAATGAGTCAAGTTTGGGGGCGGAGGGTTCAGGGTTCAGGGTTCGGGGTTCAGGACTTTTGGGGAGACGTGGAACACCAAGTGCTGAACCCCGAACCCCAAACCCTGAACCCCCAATCGCGCACGGCGCTCCTTGGTCTGAAGTGTCGCCCCCCCTGGATCGAGGGGGGCGGTATTTTCGAGAGTAGGCCCCAACATCGCATCAGGGGAAGTGCCAAGTCGCATTATAATAGTGTATCGTACGGTACGAACGGCTCGCGAGTGCGGCGGCGCGATCCCAGTCTCCAGCCTCAGCGACAGTCATGCCCGATCCTGTCCTCAGCGTGGTCCTTCCATGTTATAACGAGGCAGCCGGTCTCGCAAACATTTTGGATCGGTTTCAAGAGGTCGGGGGGGATCGTCCCTTCGAGCTGATCCTCGTCGACAACGGGTCGACCGACCGCACGCCGGAGGTCTTGGCCGGGCTGCTTCCCCGCTATCCGTTCGCCCGAAGCGTCCGCATCGACGAGAACCGCGGCTACGGCGACGGCATTTTCACCGGCCTCCGGGAGGCACGCGGCGAAATCCTCGCCTGGTCGCACGCCGACTTGCAGACCGACCCGGGCGACGTGTTCCGCGCGTGGGACGTCTTTGGCCAGGCCGCCGAGCCGGCCCGTTTGCTCGTCAAAGGCCGGCGCCACGGCCGGCGCTTGGGCGAGCGGCTCACCAGCCGGGGGATGGAGGTCGTGGCCCTGGTGCTCCTGCGGCGATGGCTGAGCGAGATCAACGCGCAGCCCAAGCTGTTCCATCGGGGCCTGATGGAGCACGTCGAGCGTCCGCCGATCGACTTCAACTTCGACGTCTACGTGCTCTATCAGGCCAGGCGTCACGGTTGGCGAATCACGAGCATCGACGTCGAGTTTCCGCCGCGGCCGCACGGCCAGAGTCATTGGGCGGCCACGTGGTCGTCGAAGCTCCGCACGATCCGGCGGAGCATGCGATACATGTTCTTACTCGGTTTGGGGCTTGCACGATGAATTGTGTTGAAAGCCGTTTTCTGGCGTTGGAGCCGGACGACGCGTTCGCCGCGGAGGTCCTTGCCTTCAAGGAGCGGGTCCGCCGTTTGGTCGGCGAGCAGCTCTACCTGGACCATCCGCCCCACCTGACGCTCGCGATGAGCGTGTTCCGCGTCGAGGCCGACGTCGCCGGCCCGATCCGCGAGCTCTGCCGCGGCCTGGCGGCCCCCGCGGTCACGATTCGCGGCTGGCACGTGTTCGAGGCCGACCAGCTCACGGGCAGCCACACCCTGGTATGCGACGTGGCGCCCGACGCGAAAGAGCCGCTTGCGCGGGTGCAGCAGGAGGCGATCGCGGCGGCCGCCCCGCGGCGCGATCGCGTGGCTACGCGGGAGTGCTACGACGAGTCGTGGGACCGGCTCTCGGACGAGGAGCGTGCGAACGTCGAGCAGTTCGGGTTCCCCTTTGTGGGCCCGATCTGGCACCCGCACGTCACCGTGGCCTCGGTTCGTCCGGAGGACTGGGACGCCGTGTGGTTGGACCTGGCCGGGACGCCTCCCGAGGCGATCGTGCGATTCTCCCATTTATCGATCTACGGCATACGCGGAGACGAGCCGATTCTGATCGAGCGGTTTGCGCTGGAGGGCGTCGGGTGAGCCAGCACAGAGACAACTCGGGCGATCCTGCCGGAGTGCGGCCGTTTCGCACCAACGGCGTCCCCTGGCGCGGGGCCGTGGGGATGCCGATGGATCGCCGCCTGAGACGCTGGCTGCTCTGGCTCGCCTGGCGCTACCGATACCTGGCCGGATTCATGCTCTACGGCTTCCTCTCGATCGTGCTGGAGGTCGCGCTGATCCGGTTCGTATTCGTCTTTCCGGACCGGTGGGGCGAGCTGGCGCGGACGATCCCCGCGTTCCTCATCGGCATGCTCTTCGCGTTTTTCATGAACGCCTTTTTCAATTTCCGGGTGTCGCGGGAGCAGTTCGCCCGGGCGTTCTTCCTGTTCGCGCTGGTCTCCATCGTCAGCTATTCGTTGAACCTTGCCGCGATGACGCGGTTCGGGCTGGCCGACTACCCGCTGGGGCGTTTTGTGACGGCCGGGTGCCTGTTCATGATCGCCTACACGCTGCACCGGCGGTTCACCTTCCGCAAGACGGCCCGCAACCTCGGGCTGGCGGTGTACGCGTCGGAGGGCGACAGCGTTCGCGAGGCGTTCGAGCACGTGGGCGATCTGTGCGACCACATCCATTTCGACCTGGTCGACGCGACGTTCGATCCGGAGGCCGCGCCGGTCGACCTCGAGCAGATCCGCGAAGCGCGTCGCCTGTGGGCGTGGCAGCCGTTCTGCCTGCACGTGATGTCGCGCACGCCCCTGCGATGGATCGACGAGTGCCGGGACCTGGCCGACTGCTTCCTGGTCCACGTCGACGTCGACGACGACGTGGCCGAGGTGATCGCCCGATGCCGGCAGCGGCGGCGGAGCGTGGGCGTCGTCTGGCACCACACGGTCACGTTCGGCCAGATCATGCCCTACCTGCCGCACGTCGATTTCGTGATGGTGCTGGCCGTCGAGCGGCCGGGCCACTCGGGCCAGGAGATGATGGACGCGGCCCTGGAGGCCGCCGCGACGTTCGACGCGCTCGCCTCGCGCTACGGCTACGAGCTGATCTTCGACGGCGGCGTCACGAAAGAGAACGTCCACCACGTCCCGGCCCGGATCATCGTCTCCGCCTCCGGGGTGCTGAGGGCCGAAAACCCCGCCCACACCGCGCTGCTGCTGAGGACCCCGGCACCGTGAGCGATCGCCAGCTCAAGACGGCACTGATCGACGCGGTGTGGCGCGTGGCCGATCGCCTGGAGTTCGTGCGCTCGGCGACGATCGCCGGCAGCTTCAGCCGCGGCGAGGGCCTGGAGGGGATCGCCGATATCGACACGATCGTGATCGTCGACTCCCTCGACCGGGCACGCTTTGCCGAGATTCAGGAGGCCTTCCGCGCCGAGCTGGAGCCGATCCTTGCCGGGCGGCTTTTCGCCCTGCGCATCAACCCCACGCTCGGGCCGCTCAAGTTCAACGATCCGAGGACGGCCGTCTTGCACCTGATGATCTACACGGCCGAAGGGCACCGGGAGCACGCGATCCAAAGCCCGTTCACGTGTCTCGACTGGCAGCGATCGCCGCTTTGGCGCAAGTCGGAGCTGCGGGGCGTGTACCCGGTGTTCGGGCTCCAGCCGCACCATTTCCTCAGTGCCCGGCGCGGGGCCCGGGACTACCTCCGCGACCTGCGCAGCGACGCGGTGAGCTACCGCGAGATCGACTTCCGCGACGACGGCCCGCGCCAGATCGTCCGCAGCAAACAGATGACCTCGCGGGACCGGCACGAGTTCGGCTACCACGTGATGCGGTTTGTGATGCAGAACTTCCTCAAGCTGGTGACTCGCTCGAACGAGGTGGTGGAAGGCGACGAGCTGCTCTCGGCGTATTTCGCACGATTTCGCGAGGGGGCGGGAGTCTTCGGGCCGCTGTATTGCGAGCTTATGCGGCGGAAGCAGGAGGGCCGGTTCAAGCCGCCGGTGCCCGAGCTGTTCGACGAGGTAAGCGCTTTCGTGACAGCGTTCGAGGAGCAGTTCCGCGACGTGTTCGAGCGCCGGGCCGTGCGGCACGTGGTCTTCCGGCACGCGCCGACGGAGCTGAGCGAGGGGACCGGCGAAGCGAGAATCTTTCTGGGACGCAAGGATCCGATCATCTCAGCCACGCAGACCGAAAAGCTGTGGGATACCCTCAACGCATTGGCGGAGAAGGTAGCGGCCCGCCCGCCCGAGAGCGTGTATTGTTCCGAAAAACGACGCGCGATCGGCAGTGTGAACATGGTCCGTCATCGTCTCATCAGTTATCGTCCCGACAAGCCTTTGCCAAGCGGAGTGCCTCAGGCAAGCGTGGATTCGCGACTCAACGAAATGGACTACGGCGCGTGCGAAGGGCTGACCGTGGCGGCAGCGAGAGAGCTTTATCCCGAGCTGTTCGCCGCGTGGCAGCGTGGCGAAGACCCGCACTTTCCCGCCGGCGGGGAGAACACCGCCGAGGTCTGGGAGCGACTGTGGGATTTCGCGCAGGAGCGTTGGGCGCCCGGCGACGGGCCGTCGCTGGTGTGCACGCACAATGTCGTGCTTCGCTGCCTGGTCGGACACTTGCTGGGCGTGCCGCAGCGGGAGTGGTATCGCCTGCGAATCCCGCACTTGGCCCCGGTCACCGTGGTGTCGACGGACAAGTTCGGGCTGTTTGTTGACCTACAGGAGAACGTGGAACGCGAGATCTTCGCCGATTTCTTCGCAGGTGGGGAGGAGTGAAACCCCGTTCACCGTTGTTCCCAAGCTGGAGCGTGGAAGGCAGGTAGAGAACGCGATGGAGGTCGGAACTCGCCATGTTGTGTGGCAACACGTTAGCCCCGGAGGGGCGTTCGTCAATAGCCCAGGGCGTAAGCCCTGGGATGGCGGAGTTGGTTCACGAGAAAGCCCCAACGGGGCGGCACTCCCCCTGTGCCGCCCCGTTGGGGCTCGAATCGTCGTCGATCCCATGTCCAGGGGCTTGCGCCCCTGGCTATTGACTGCCGTCCCTTCGGGACTGAGATCCTCGCTGACAAGGCGGAGCCCGTAAACCGAAGAGAAATCGAAGCCCACGGACTGCGGTCCGTGGGATGGAAACAACACGCCATGACCGACCACGGCATCCACCACCTCCAAATCGTCATCCCCGCCGCGGGGGAGGGGCGGCGGTTCGCCGAGGCCGGGTACGAGGTGCCCAAGCCGCTGGTGCCCGCCGCGGGCGCGCCGATGGTCGTCCGCGCGGTTCGGGACCTGCCTGCGGCCGATCGGGTGGTCTTCGTGGTCCGCGCGGAGCACGTGCGCGGGTATCGGATCGACGAGCAGCTCCGGCGGCACTTCCCCGGCTGTCGCGTGGTGACCGTCGAGGGCGTGACCGAGGGCCAGGCCTGCACCGTGCGATTGGCGGCCGACGCCCTCCAGCCCGATTGGCCGGTGATTGTGGCCGCCTGCGACAACACGCACGTCTACGACCGCCAGAAGCTCGCCCGGCTCATGGCCGACCCGGCGGTCGAGTGCCTGATCTGGACCTATCGGGGCGACACCCGGGTGCTGGCCTCACCGGAGCAGCACGGCTGGGTGAGGGTCGACGGCGACCGCGTCGTCGAGGTATCCTGCAAGAGGCCGATCTCCGACTCGCCGCTGGAGGACCACGTGGTGAGCGGGTTCTTCAGCTTCCGCACGGCCCGGGGAATGATCGAGGCGATCGATCGGATGGTCGAGGCCGACGTGCGCGTGAACGGCGAGTTCTACCTGGACACGGTGCCCAACCTGCTGGTGGCCGACGGGCGCGACGTGCGGGTGTTCGAGGTCGAGAAGTACATCGGCTGGGGAACGCCCCGCGATCTGGCCGACTTCGAGAAATGGGAGCGATACTTTGCCGAGCTCGACTGAAGGCTGGTCCGAACGCCGCGAGACCGCCAAGCAAATCCGCCGGTTCATCGTGATCGGCGTGCTCAGCGTGCTGACCGACTTCACCGTCTACACGCTGCTGACCCGGCTCGGGCTGCTCTGGGACGCGTCGAAGGGCGTGTCGTACGTTTCGGGCATGGTCGTGGGGTTCATCGGCAACAAGCTCTGGACGTTCGAGTCCGCACGACGCTCCCCTGCCGAGCCGATCACCTATCTCCTGCTTTACACCGCGACACTCGGCGTCAACGTGCTGGTGAACCGAATCGTGCTCGTCGTGATGATCGCTTGGCTGCCGCTCGGCGCGGTCAAGGGCTTGGCCTTCCTGGCAGCCACGGGCGTGACCACCGTGCTCAACTTCGTGGGCATGAAATGGCTCACGTTTCGGGTGGGGGTGCGCCAGCGACGGGAGCGGGTGGAGGCCGCCGCCGGGGACGGGGAAAAGGGGACGCAGCTCTTTTGCCGGAACGGCCCGAAGGGTGCTTCGCACAAAAGAGCTGCGTCCCCTTTTCCCGGCTTCGAAAGGGAGGAGCCGTGATGAAGTTCATCCAGCATCGCGTCAACACGGTCGAGCAGCTTCGCAACGTGCCGCACGAGTACGGGGTGGAGCTCGATCTGCGGGACCGGGGCGAGCGGCTCATCCTGGTCCACGACCCGTTCCGGGACGGCGAGGATTTTGGCCCTTATCTCCGCGAGTACCGGCACGGCACGATGATCCTCAACGTCAAGAGCGAGCGGATCGAGCCCCGGGTGTTGGAGGAGCTGGAGGCGGCGGGCACGGTCGACGACTACTTCTTCCTCGACTGCTCGTTTCCCATGATCCGGCAGTTGGTCGCCCGGGGCGAGCACCGCATCGCCGTCCGGTTCAGCGAGTACGAGCCGATCGAGGGCCCGCTCGCGTTGGCCGGGCAGGTCGACTGGGTCTGGGTCGATTGCTTCACCCGGCTGCCGCTCGACGACGCCACCTACGCCCGGCTGAGCGAACGCTTCAAGATCTGCATCGTCTCGCCGGAGCTCGAGGGGCACGAGCTCGGACGGATCGCCGAGTTCGCCCGGCAGCTCGCCCCGTACGCGATCGACGCGGTCTGCACGAAGCGTCCCGACCTCTGGAAGAAGGCTATCGAGGAAGGAAGGCCCACATGACGACAAGCTCGCGCGAGCGCACTCGGCCGCGTGCGCTCTGGCAGGTTCTCGCGATCGGCCTGGCGGTCGGCGCCTGGCTGCTGCTGGCCTTGTTGCACTTGGACGTCCGCTTCGGGCGGATCGCACTGCCGATCACCATATCGCTCGAGGCAAACGGGCCGCTGGGGCCGGACGACGTGAAGCTGGGCTGGGAGTACCGCCGCGGCAATTTCGCCCCTGCGCGGCGCGGGTACACGATGGACGGCGTGCGCGTGTGGCGGCTCCGCCAAGCCTGGATCCCCTCGCTGGTGTTGGCCGGAGAGCCCGCCACGCTGGAGCGGATCGAGAAGGTCACGGTCGAGATCGGCGAAGGAGGGGAAGCAGAGCGCCTGGATACGTGGCCTTCGGAGTGGGCCCCCTGGTCGGCCGATCCATCGTTGGGCATTCCGGAAGGCTGGGAGGTGCGGCGGATGTCGACGCGCCCGGATCGGCCCTACTCGATCTTCCCGTCGTTCGAGGGGCTGTTGGACTACCCCGGCGACGCGGTACTGCTCCGCCGGGCACTCACGCATCCGGTCTTCCTCACGTTCCTGGGGTTCTTCGCCCTGGTCCTGGTCGCCCGGCATCGCTTCTCGCGGAGGGCGATCGACGCCTCGCTCTTGGAGGCCGTGGTTCCGACCCAGCATGCTCCGAGCGCGTCCTTCGAATCCGCGGAGACCGAAGCGAGTCGCCCGGCCCATACGGCGCTCTGGCTGCTGGCCGGACTGGTGGTGCTGGCGATCTGCGGCGTGGTGCTCGAGAGCCTGGAGTCGTACTACTTCACCCAGGACGACAACTACTCGCAGTTCTTCCCGGGGATGCTGTCCGGATGCCGGGCCGCGTTTGCCGGCGCATTTCCCAACTGGAATCCGCATCAATTCCTGGGTGCCCCGCTTGCCGAGGTGGGGACGTATGCCCTCACCTATCCGCCGACGTACCTCTCGTACGCCCTGGCCACGTACGTTCTCGGCGACGAGCTGGCGACGGTCGAGGTGTTCTGCTGGCTGCACTTGGTTGCGGGCTTTGCGGCCTCCTTCTGGCTGGGGCGTCGGCTGGGGCTCCCGGCGTCGCTCAGCGCGGCGATGAGCCTTTCGTTCGTGCTCTCGGGCTACGCCCTGATCGGCGGCCGCTCCTGGTTCTACATGGTCCCGACGTTCGCCTTCGCCCCGCTGTTGGGGGTTTCGGTCCACTCGCTGACCCGGCGCGACCCGACGTGGCGCTGGCTCGTGGGCACGGGCGCGGTCATCGGCCTCTACTTCCACGCGGGCAACGCCCAGATGTGGGCCTACGGCGTGTCGTTCTACTGCCTGGCGCTCGCGTGGTGCACGCTCTCGGGCGCGATCCCGTGGCGGCGGATGATTCGGTCGCTCGGGGCGCTTGCCGTGGGGCTGGGCGCGGCGGCGCCCTTGCTGGTGCCGCAGTTTTTGGGCATCCGCGGGCTGGACCGCTTGGAGGGCGGCGGCGGCAACGCCCTGGCCGGCATGCACGCCATGCTCTTTCCCTACCCGCTGGGCAGGGCCGACGCGCCCGCCGACCTGGGCACCATGCACCTCCACCTGTTCGGCTCGCTTTACTACGCGGGCAGCGTGTTCACCCTGGCCTGGCTGGCCGGGCTGCTGGTCGCCTGGCTCTACCCGGGCCGAACGCGATCGCTGCTGGCCAGCCCGCTCTTCACGCTGGGGCTGGTGGCGCTGCTCCTGTCGGTCGGCGAGGCGGGCGTGCTCTGGTACGTGCAGGCCAAGCTGCCGGTGTTCAACCAGTTCAAGCACCCGATCAAGGTGTTGCCCTTCTTCCATTTCTTCTCGCTCGCGTGCGGGGCGCTGGTGGTGCACCGGCTCGCGCTCTTGACCCGGTCGCCCGGCCGGTGGAGGGAGGCCTGTTCCGGCGTGGTCTGCGTGCTGCTGATCTACCACGTGTCGCTTGCGAGTACGTCGTTCTACTCATTCAGCGACCGGCCGTATCCGGCCATGCCCGAGGCGATCATGCGGCTTCTGAAGCGGGGCGACGAGCCGGTTCGGGTGATGCCCATCGCGCAGGCACGATCGACGGCGAAGGGCTACACGTTGAGCCTCACGAACAGCTTCGCCAGCGTGTACGCGATCGACTCCTACTGGGGGCACGACCCGCTGGTCTCCTACCGCCCGGAGTTCCAGCGGATCGAGCGCGCCGCCGAGGCCGACATGCTCGATACGCTGCGGCGCGTGGGCGTGTCGTATCTGTTGGTTCACTCGACGAGCGACCGGCCGGTGCCCAGCGTGAACCCGTCGGTCCGCTGGCAGGAGACCCGCAACCTGCACGTCCTCGAACCGGTGCGAAGCTACTATGCCACTCGCCGGCCGGTGGCCGAAGCCGGCGACCTGCGCCTGTTCGAGCTCGATGGCGCGGACCCCATGGCCTTCCCCGCCGGGCATCCCAGCCGGCCCTTGCCGATCGTCCGCATCCCCTCCGGCGCGCGAGTCGACCTCGCCGATCTTCCCCAGGGCGGCGACGTGGTGGTCAACTACCTCTGGTACGAAGGCATCCGCGTCTCGGCCGACGGCCGGCCCGTCCCCTCCACCCCCGACCAGTTCGGCCGCATCCGGGCAAAAGCCCCGCCTGGCACTCAAGCTCTGACCGTGCGCTATCACAGCCCGTGGCTTTTGGGTATCACGACCGGTCTCGGCTTGGTCACGATCGGCGCATGCTGGTGTTGGCTTCTGGGGAGAAGGGGCTCAGCGGTAGCTTGACCGCACGAGCCGGAAACGTCAAACTCACGGAACCAAACCCTCACGGGAAGTGACCCGCAGGGCACACGAGCCGCTGGAAACGAGAGCAACACGATGACACGACTGACCATGGCGATTCTGTTCGGAGTTCTTGCTGCCGCCGCCACTGCTCAGGGAGCGGAAATGGAAGACGAATTCGTTTGGCTGGAGGAGATCGAGGGGAAGGAAGCGCTCGACTGGGTCCGTGGGCAGAACCGGTTGGCCCTGGACCGGTTCGAGGCGAACCCGCTCTACGCCCGGTTCAAGGCAACCGCCGAGCGGATCCTTCAGGACAAGGAGCGGATTCCGTACGGGCAGCTTCGCGGCGAGTGGGTCTACAACTTCTGGCGCGACGAAGAGCACGTGCGAGGGATCTGGCGCAGAGCGAAGCTGGCCGACTACCTCAAAGACGACGTGCCTTGGGAAGTCCTTCTCGACGTGGACAAGCTGGCCGAAGCCGAGAAAGAGAACTGGGTCTATAAGGGCACCGAGCCCCTGCCGCCCGACCACACGCGTTACCTCATCGATCTCTCCCGCGGCGGGAAGGACGCCCACGTCGTCCGCGAGTTCGACGCGGCGACCAAAGCCTTCGTGCCCGACGGCTTCAAGCTCGAGGAGGCCAAAAGCCGGGTGAGCTGGTACGACCGCGACACCGTGGTCGTGGGCACCGATTTCGGCGAGGGCTCGCTGACCCGATCGGGCTACCCGCGCGTGCTCAAGGTGTGGCGCCGCGGGCAGCCGCTGGAGGAGGCGAAAACCCTCTTCGAGGGCGAGTTCGAGGACGTGAGCGTCGGGTTCTCGCGGGACTTCAAGTCCGACCCGGCCTTGTGCCTTTGGGCCCGCCACCTGGACTTCTACACGGCGCGGCACTGGCTCTCGCGCGGGCTGGGGTCGAGGACCGCGGTCCCCGTGCCGGACGACACCGAGTTCGCCGGCTTCTTCCGGGGCCGAGTGATGTTCCTCCTGCGATCCGACTGGAAGGCCGAGCGCGTGCGTCCGCAGATGGACGCCGTGCCCCAAGGCTCCCTCGTGGCGCTTTCGGCCGAGGAGGTGCTCTCGACGGCGGGCGGTCCGCCCGTGGTCGAGGTCCTCTACGTGCCCGACGAGCGAAGCTCGCTGGCCGGCGTCTCCCGCACGGAAGACGCGCTGTTGCTCAACGTGTTGGAGAACGTCGAGAGCAAGCTGCTTCGGCTCGTGCCGAGGGAGGCGTCCGGCCCGGCCTCGTGGCAGTCGGCGGAGATCCCCCTGGCGGAGAAGGGGACGATCGGCGTCGTCTCGGCGAACGCCTTCACCGACCGGGTGTTCCTCTCGTACGAGAGCTTTCTGGTGCCCGAGCGGCTGTATCTCGCCGACGGCGTGACGGCCCCGGAAGTGGTGAAGACCCTGGCCGAAAAGTTCGACGCCACGGGCCTCGTGGTCGACCAGCATCACGCGCGGAGCACCGACGGCACGCGGATCCCGTACTTCGTGATTCGTCGGCGGGATCTCGCGTTCGACGGCACGAGCCCGACCATCTTGTACGGCTACGGGGGATTCGAGATCCCGATGCGGCCCAGCTACATGGAGTTGAGCGGCAAGCTGTGGCTGGAGCGGGGCGGGGTGTACGTGGTGGCCAACATCCGCGGCGGCGGCGAGTTCGGCCCGCGATGGCACCAGGCCGCGCTCAAGGAGAATCGGCAGCGCGCGTTCGACGACTTCCTCAGCGTCGCCGAAGACCTCATCGCCCGCAAGATCACCTCCCCCGCCCACCTGGGCATCCTGGGCGGGAGCAACGGCGGGCTGCTCGTGGGGGCCGCGTTCACGCAGCGGCCCGAGCTGTTCGAGGCGGCCGTCTGCGTCGTGCCGCTTTTGGACATGCTCCGCTACTCGAAGCTCTTGGCCGGGCCGAGCTGGATGGCCGAGTACGGCGACCCGGACGACCCCGCGATGCGCCGCGTGCTGGCCCAGTATTCGCCCTATCATCACCTCAAGCCGGACGTCGACTACCCGGAAGTGTTCTTCATGACCTCGACCAAGGACGACCGGGTGCATCCCGGCCACGCCCGCAAGATGGTCGCCCGGATGACCGCGATGGGGCACAAGGTCTTCTACTACGAGAACATCGAGGGCGGCCACGGGGCGGCGGCCAATCTGCTCCAACAGGCGCGGCGCTACGCGCTCCAGTACGTTTATTTCAACGAGAAGCTGTCGCCGTAGCGAACCGGAGACTCCGTGGGTCTCGTTCCTCGACCCACCCTACGTGTGTCCACTCTAGAAACAGCGCGCCAGCCGGTCCGCGATCGCGTGTCGCTCGGCCGAGCGGGCGACGCGATCGCGGAGTTCTGCGAGATACTCCTCACGCCCCCGGTGATCGAACAGGACCCGGCGATAGCGCGCGTGCAGGTCCGGGAACCGCTCCCGCAGAAGCTGGGCCACCGAGGGCCAGACCTTGGGACGCGGGTTCAGGGCGTCGACCCAGATCACGTCGACCTCGAGATCGGCCGCCCGTTCGAACATCGCGTCGATCGACGCCGGGTCGTCGGAGAGAAAGGGCAAGAGCGGGCCGAACATGATCGCCGTCTCGAGCCCGGCCCGGCGTGCCTCCTCAATCACGCGGAACCGTTCCTCGACGCTCGCGCATCCCGGCTCCCACAGCTTCGCCAGGCCCTCGTCCGGCGTGGTCACCGTGACGCCGATCCGGGCCTTGCGTCCGGCGAGCACGTCGAGGTCGCGGAGCACCAGCCGGCTCTTCGTGAGCACGTTGACCCGAAACCCGTGCTCCAGCAACAGCTCGCAGCACCGCCGCGTGAGCCGGCGCTCGGCCTCGACCGGCTGCCAGCCGTCGCAGGCACTGGAGACGAACACACGGCCCGGCTCGGCGCGCCGCAACTGGCGCCGGAGCGCTTCGGCCGCGTTGACCTTCACGTCGACGAACCGGCCCCACGCCTCCCGGTGCGGATGGAACCGCTGCATAAATCGGGCGTAGCAATAGACGCAGGCGTGCGAGCAGCCCGTGTAGCAGTTGAGCGTGTAGTCGCTGATCGAGCTGCGGTTGAGGATCGTCTTGCACGCCGTCTCACGGACGACGAGGCCGCGAGGGACATCGGCCGGCGCTTCCGCTGCGGTCTTGGGCCGACCATGTGTCATGGCTCAAGGTCTGCCAGGATCTTCTCCACCAGCGCGTCGATGCCGTAGCCCGACCTCTGGTCCTCCCGCTTCACTTTTCTGGGAAGCGCCTTGAGTTGGTCCAGAGCACCGGCCGCCCTCGCGTCCAAGGCGTCGATCGCGGTGAGCGACATCAGCGAGAGGTACACGCCGTTCTTTTCGTACGAGGCATAGCCCAGCAGGACGGACAGCGCCTTGTCGAGGTCCTCCTGGTTGCCGTACTGCCCCAGGGCCCACGCCGCCGCGATGCGGACGCTGGGGGCCTCGTCGTCCAACGCCTTGCGGAGCTCGGCCCGGGCGGCTTCGACCGCGGGCTTGCCCCGCATGACCATCCCCATGGCGGCCCAGTAACGGACGGCGCTGTCGTCGTCGGCCAACGCCTTCTTCAGCTCGCCCACGGCGCCCGGATCGAGCGAGCTGGCCAGCTCCGCGGTCGCGAGGATTCGCCGCATCGGGTACTTCGCGTCGTCGTGGCCGACTTCGTAGGGCGATGACCCTTCCGAGCGGTCGTGGATCTCGTTCTCCGGCAGGAAGCCCACGTCGCGGATCGCCAGGGCCAGGTCCTGCTGGGCCTTGCGCATCCGCTCGAGGATCGCCCGGTGCTCGGGCGAGTCGGCCAGGTTGTGCACCTCGTCGGGGTCGCTTTGCAGGTCGTAGAGCTCCTCCGGCGGCTTGGTCTGCCAGAAGTGGGCCTGCTCGGGCGTGAGCTTGCCCGCGTCGAAGAGCTTTTTCCACACCTGCGTCGTCGGCGTGACGAACATGTAGCGGACGTGCTGCCCGTAGATCAAGTGCGGCATGTAGTTGCGGATGTAAACGTACCGCTCGTCGCGGACCGAGCGGACCATGTCGTACCGCTCGTCCATGCGTCCGCGGAAGCCGTAGAGGTAGGGCTGCGGCGGCGTTTCGTAGCGGCCCATGAAGGCGTGGCCCTGCATGGTGTCGGGCGGCTTGACGCCCACCAGGCTCAGAAGCGTCGGCGCCAAATCGACGAAGCTCACCAGGCGCTCCGACTTGCCCCCGGGCCGGTACTCCTCGGGGGCCAGGTCCCGGAGCTTCTCGGGCACGTAGACGACCAGCGGCACCTGAAGCCCGGAGTTGTACGGCCAGCGTTTGCTCCGCGGCATGCCCGAGCCGTGGTCGCCGTAGAAGAAGACGATCGTGTCGTCGGCGAGCCCCGCTCGGTCCAGCTCCTTGAGCTTCTCGCCCGCCATGGCGTCCATCACGGTGATGTTGTCGTGGTACTGGGCCCAGTCGAGCCGGACCTCGGGCGTGTCGGGGTGATAGGCGGGCACGCGGACCTTGGCCGGATCGTGGACGAAATCGTGCGGCCGCTTGCGGATTTGGCTCTCGTGCGTGTTGGTGAAGTTGAAGATGGCGAAGAAGGGCTGCCCGGCCCCGCGGTTCTTCCAGTGGCCCTTTCCCGACGACACGTCCCACACCTGGCCCGGCTTCTCGAGGTTGTAGTCCTCCTTGGAGTTGTTCGTGCAGTAGTAGCCGGCCTCGCGGAGGAACTGCGGGTACATCCTGATCCCGTCGGGCAGGCGCGTGAAGCTCCGCATGTGCTCCGAGCCGGTCGACGGCGGATACATGCCGGTGATGATCGTCGTTCGCGCCGGTGCACAGACCGGGGCATTCGACCAGGCATGGAGATACGTCATCCCCTTGGCGGCCAGCCGGTCGAGGTGGGGCGTGTCGGCGTCGGGGTCGCCGTAGCAGCCCAGGTGGGGCCCGATGTCCTCGCAGGTGAGCCAGAGGACGTTGGGCTTCTCGTCGGCGCCGATCGCCGGGCCCGCGGCGCCGGTTGCCGGGAGGAATACGGCCGCGAGCACGGCCAGTTGCAGGAACGTTTGTCGTTGCATGGCAGAACCTCTTCGTTCGTTGGTCGTCCGCGCTGCCGTAGGATCGACTCCCGTTGGAGTTGTCTTGCCCGGCACGATCTCGATTGTCGCCGTTGCCCGGCGCGTCGTCAACAAGATTCGGGCCGCAGCACCCGCCGCGCAAGCGGGCCCGCCCCCCGTTGGATAGTCACGCCCGGCGGATGCTTGCAGTTGGCCCGGATTGCTCCTATTCTGGGCATTGCGTCCGGCGCCGGGCCGGAGGGAACGTGACGCGAGAAATCTCGATCGAGGACGCCGCCATGACAGAAACGGACAAGGACAGAAAGCGAAGCTTCGCACGCCGGGACTTCCTCAAGGGCGCCGGGGCCGTGGCCACCGGGGCGGCGGCCTTGGGGCCCGTCGTCTCGCTGGCCCAAGAGAGCGCCGCCGGGGCCAACGAGCGGTTGGGCGTCGGGTTCATCGGCACGGGCGGGCGGGCCGGGGCGCACATCAACATCGTGCTCGACCTGAAGAAGCAGGGACGCGTCGAGCCGGTCGCCGTGTGCGACGTGTACGGGCCGCGGGTCCGCGCCGCGGCGGAGCGGACCGGGGCCAAGATCTACCGCAACTACCGGGAGCTGCTCCAAGACCCCCGGGTCGACGTCGTCTGCATCGCCACGCCCGACCGCCACCACGCCCCCCAGGCGATCGACGCGGTTCGGGCGGGCAAGGACGTCTACGTGGAAAAGCCCCTCACCCACTGGCTCCAGTTCGATCTCGCCCGGCAGCTCGCCGAGGAGGCCGAAAAGCACAAGCGGATCGTCCAGGTGGGCACGCAGTACATGGCCGACCCGGCCTACGCCGAAGCCCACGACCTGGTCCAACAGGGCGCCATCGGCAAGGTCGTCCACGTTCAGGCCGGCTACTTCCGGCGCGGCGACTGGGGCGAACGCATGACCGTCCCCGACCCCGACGCCAAGCCGGGCCCCGATCTCGACTGGGAGCAGTTCCTCGGCGACGCGCCCCAGGTGCCCTACACCGTCTCGCGGTTCTTCCAGTGGCGGCTCTACTGGGACTACTCGGGCGGGCCGTCCACCGACCTCCTGGTGCACACGTTCACGCCGCTGTTTCGGCTGTTGGACGTCGACTACCCCGAGCGGACCGTGGGCACCGGCGGCATGTTCCAGTACAACGATCTCCGCGAAGTGCCCGACACGTTCAACATGGTGATCGACTACCCCGGCGGGCCCAGCGTCGTTCTGATGAACACGCTTTCGAACGCGACCGGGTGCAGCACGTTCGTCCGCGGCACCGAAGGGACGCTCACCTTCCAGGGCAAACAGATCCTGCTTACCCGGCACGACGCCAAGGAGCCCTCGCACGTGATCGAATGCCCCAAGCACGGCGACACGGCCGGGCTCTGGTCGAACTTCCTCGACTGCGTCCAGAGCCGCGAGCGGCCCTTGAGCCCGGTGGAGATCGGCGCCAAGGTGCAGGCCCCGCTGAACATGGCGATCCTTTCCTACCGCGAGAACAAGGTCGCCCGGTTCGATCGCGAGAAGCACGAGATCGTGCTCTGCTAGCCGTTCACGGCCGGCAAAGTAGCAGGCACACTCGGTGTGCCGTCCGCACGGCGACCAGTACGCCGCAGAGTCGCTTGGACGCGTGGCTGGTCTGACCTGAACATGACGTCCGCGGACGGCACACGGCGTGTGCCTGCTACTTTCATCGAACGTCGTGAACGGTTTCGTGCTCTGAATGGAGTGCGCGCGCAGCTTGGCGCAAAACAACCCGGCGGCTCCGAATCGAGATTCGAAGCCGCCGGGTTGGGGGGGGAACCGGCATCCGCCTCGCGGAGCAGCACGCCGCACGGGATGGCCCTCTACGGCGCGCCTGCCCGAAGGCCGGGTGCCGGGGGGTTAGTACATGTCGTGCCCCGGGTGACCGCCCGAGGCCTTTTGCTCTTTGGGCTTTTCAGCCACCAGGGCTTCGCTCGTCAACATGAGCGTGGCCACGCTGGCGGCGTTCTCCAGGGCGGTGCGCGTGACCTTGGTAGGGTCGATCACACCGGCCTTGACCATGTCCTCGTACTTGTCGGTGGCGGCGTTGTAGCCCACCGCTCCGTTCTTCTCCGCCACCCGCTCGCAGACGATGCCGCCGTCCTGGCCGGCGTTGGCCGCGATCTGCGTGAGCGGAGAGCGGCACGCGCGGACCACGATGTGGTAGCCGACCTCCTGGTCGCGGGTCAGCCCCTCGGGCTTGACGGCCATCGACGCCCTCAGAAGCGCCACGCCGCCGCCGGGGAGGATGCCTTCCTCGACCGCCGCCCGGGTTGCGTGCAAGGCGTCCTCGACCAGGGCCTTCTTGTTCTTCATCTCGCTCTCGGTGGCGGCCCCGACGTTGACCTTGGCCACGCCGCCGGCCAGCTTGGCCAGCCGCTCTTCGAGCTTTTCGCGGTCGTAGTCGCTGGTGACGTTCTCGATCTCCCGCCGGAGCTGGTCGATCCGGCCCTTGATCTCCGCGCTTTTGCCGGCGCCTTCGATGATCGTCGTGTTGTCCTTGTCGATCACGATCTTCTTCGCGTGCCCCAGGTCCGTAAGCTGCAGGTTCTCCAGCTTCCGGCCCAGGCTCTCGAACAGGGCGGTGCCGCCGGTCAGGATGGCGACGTCCTCGAGCATCGCCTTGCGGCGGTCGCCGTAGCCGGGGGCCTTGACGGCGGCGCAGCGGAACGTGCCGCGGAGCTTGTTGATCACCAGCGTGGCCAGGGCCTCGCCCTCGATGTCCTCGGCGATGATCAGAAGCGGCTTGCCGGCGTTCACCACCGCCTCCAACACGGGCACGAGGTCCTTGATGTTGGAGAGCTTCTTCTCGTGGACCAGGATGTAGGCGTCCTCCAACACACACTCCATGTTGTGCGCGTCGGTGACGAAGTAGGGCGAGAGATAGCCGCGATCGAACTGCATCCCTTCGACCCACTCAATCTCGATCCCCAGGCCCTTGCCCTCGTCGACGGTGATCACGCCGTCCTTGCCGACCTTGTCCATGGCTTCGGCCAGCTTCTGGCCGATCTCCATGTCGTTGTTGGCCGCGACGCAGCCGACCTGGGCCATCTCCTTGGTGGTCTTGGTGGGGATCGACATCTTCTTCAGCTTGGCCGTGATGTCGGCCACGGCCTTCTCCATCCCCTCTTTCATGTGCAGCGGATTGACGCCGGCCACCACCGCTCGGAGGCCCTCGTTGAAGATCGCTTCGGCCAACACGGTGGCCGTGGTCGTGCCGTCGCCCGCCACGTCGCTCGTCTTGGAGGCGACCTCCCGAACCATTCGGGCGCCCATGTTCTCATAGACGTCCTCCAGGTCGATCTCCTTGGCAACGGTCACGCCGTCCTTGGTCACGGTCGGCGAGCCGAAGCTCTTCTGGAGGATGACGTTGCGTCCGCGGGGGCCCAGGGTGACTTTCACCGCCTGAGACAGCTTGGAGACGCCCCGACGCAGCGCGTCGCGGGCCTCCTGGTCGAAAGCAATCATCTTCGCCATAGATGGTTTCTCCTTACTTGGATGGGGCGAGCCAAGCCGCCGCCACGGGTCTGTCTTCTTGTGAGGTTCCACCGGCCGGACGGGCCGGGCGCGTCGACGGTCCGCCGGCTCCGGTCACTCGATCACCGCCAGGATGTCTTCCTCGCGCATCAGCACCAGTTCCCGGTCGTCCATCTCAAACACTTCGCCGGCGTACAAGCTGAACCAGACGTGGTCGCCGACCTTCACCTGGAACGGGGCCCGCGTGCCGTCCTCCAGCAAACGACCGTCGCCGACGCTGACGATCTTGCCCCGGGTGGGCTTGTCCTTGGCCGTGTCGGGCAGCACGATCCCGCCGGCCGTCACCTCCTCCGACTCGTCCCGCTCAACCACCACCCGATCCCCCAAAGGCTGAAGCGTCTGCTTCCCGCCCGACTTCTTCTTCGCAGCTTTCTTCTTCGCCATATCTCGCTCGCCTCCAAAACGCCAAGAATCCAAAGCTTCAAGAGCCCTTCACACAACCAGTTCGGCTTCCCGCGGCCAGCGAAACGTCTGAAGCGAGAAACCGGTTCTGACAGCGGCTCCAAGAGCCCTTCACACAACCAGTTCGGCTTCCCACGGCCAGCGAAACGTCTGAAGCGAGAAACCGGTTCTGACAGCGGCTCCAAGACTCCTCAAACCGGGGTTGTCTTCCGTCGACGCTCTTCTCTGTTCCGGCCCCCCGTCGCCAAAACGCGGCTGCCAAATCGGCGCACGACGAGAGTAGTCGAGCATGGTGGAAGCAATTGGCGCGCCAAAACCACGGCCGTCGCTAACTCCAAAAGCCAAAACCACTTAGCAACGCCGCCCCCGCCGTCCAACGACCACCAGCCCGCCACCCCCGGCAAAATCGCCGTGAAGGGGGCCAAACCGGCTGCCATTCTGACAGGGGCGGGCGGCCGGCTCCGTGAACCCGGCCGGCCAGGCGGCCGACATCCCTCAGGCAGGCGACATGCGCCGCCCCGCGGTCTCCCGCTTCACGCTCGTCTCCGGACTTGCCCGGCGAAGGCACACCTGCGAGGTGGGGTGTCTGCAGGCAGAGCCCGGGCACTGGGCGCGTGAGCTGCGCTTGCGGCCTCGGTCTCCTTCTCGTGGGGTGACTCGCTCCTTCACGGCCGCGTTCACGGAAGCTCCGGCCGGCGGCCCGGGAGGTCGTCGGCGTACCAGCGGTCGAGGAGCTGATGCCATTGAGCGCGGCTTCGCACCACGACGAACGCGTCGCGGACCCGTTCGGCTTGCGGGTGCAGGCGTGAATATTTGATCCCGTACTTGCGCATCAACGTGGAGCAGCGCGCGGGGCCGTAGATCTCCTCGGCCAAACGGTAGTGCTCGGCGATCACGTCCCGCTGCTCGAACAGGCTCGGGGGACCGGGCAGCGCACGGCCGGCCGCCAACGCTCGGGCCTGCCGGAAGATCCACGGGTTGCCGATCGCGCCCCGGGCGACGGTGACGCCGTCGACGCCGGTTCGGGCGATCATGTCGAGGCAGTCCCCGGCGGTGAACAGGTCGCCGCTTCCGAGCACAGGGCGCTCGCCGGCGTGCCGCTTCACTTCCTCCAAAAACGCCCAGGAGCTGCGCCCCTCGTACCGCTGCCGGACCGTACGGCCGTGGACCGTGACGGCGGCGACGCCCAATCGGAACACGCCGTCGAAGATCGTGAAGAAGCTCTCGCGGCTCGAGTCGCCTTCGTCCATGCCGCGTCGCATCTTGACCGTGACCGGGATCTCGGGCGGCACGGCCTCGCGCACTCGGGCCACGATCTCTAGCGCCCGATCCGGATCGGTGAGCAGATGCCCGCCCCGGCACTTGCTCACGACCTTCTTGACCGGGCAGCCGAAGTTGACGTCGACCAGGTCGAACCCCGCCTCGACGAGCTTGACCGCGGCCCGAGCAACCTCTTCCGGCTCGCTGCCCATCAACTGGGCCCCGACGGGATGATCCTCCTCGGTCACCCGGAGGTACCGTTTCGCCTTCTTCCCCTTGGACACGCTGAGGACGAACCGATCGAGCAGCACTTCCGAGATCGTCAGCCCGGCCCCAAGCCGCCGGGCGATCCGCCGCGTCGGCCAGTCGGTATACCCGCTCATCGCGGCCAGCACGACGGGGAAGTCGATCGCGATCGGGCCGAGGCGGAGTTGGGGGAGACTGGGCGGCATGACGGTTCAAGACGGGATGAGGGATGAACGAGAGGGAGTCTTTCTCGCAAAGGCGCTAAGGCGCAAAGGGAACCAGAGGAATTAGGCGAGGAAGCGTGAGAGGAAACGAAGAGGACCCAAGCTTGCCGGAACGCCGTGAAGGGTGATTCGGACCGGCGAATCAATTACTGTCGCGTTTTCCGATGTACTCCTCACGCTCCGCGTGAGGGTGTGCCGCTTGGCCTCACGCGGAGCGTGAGGAGTACGACACTTATTGATTCGCCGGTCCTTAGCGTAAACTGACCACGTCCCCATTTCCCTACTCTCTCTTCTTCTTTCCTTTGCGTCTTGGCGCCTTCGCGAGAGCTCGTTCCCCTGATCTCTCCCCGCTACTCCAGCACGGGACACATGTCAAACCATTCCCGCCCCTGGCGACGCATCCATTCGGTGCAGCTTGGCGGGCCCCACTCGCCGGCTTCGTAGAGGGCGAGCTTGGGGAGGCCCTGCTCGGCCCACGTCTTGGCAATCGGGTCGATGATGCCCCAGGCGAGCTCGACCTCGTCGCTGCGGCTGAACAGGCTGGCGTCGCCGCCGAGCACGTCGAGGAGCAGTCGCTGGTAGGAATCGGGGATCTCGCCGGCGAACCTCTCGCGGAAGCGGAAGTTGAGGTCGGTCAGTCGGAGCCGCGTGCCGGCATCGGGGACCTTGGTCTGGAAGTGCAGTTGGATGCCCTCGGCCGGCTGCACCTGGATCACCAGGCGGTTCGCCTCGTGGACGCTCCGCGGCCCGCCCTCGAACAGCATGTGCGGCGGCTGGCGGAATTGGATCACGACCTGCGTGGTCCGGCACGACATCGCCTTCCCGGACCGCAGATAGAAGGGAACGCCCTGCCAACGCCAGTTCTCGATGCACATTCGTGCGGCGGCGAACGTGGCCGTGTGGCTTTGCGGGTCCACCTCCGGCTCGTCGCGGTACTTGCGATACTGGCCGCGGAGCGTGGCGGTCGCCACGTCCTCAGGCCGCATGGGACGGATCGCCCGGAGCACCTTCACCTTCTCGTCGCGGACCGCGTCGGCCTCGAATCGGGCCGGGGCCTCCATGGCGGTGAGCGTCAGCAGTTGCAGGAGGTGGTTCTGGAACATGTCGCGGAGCACGCCGGCCGAGTCGTAGTAGCCGCCGCGGTGGCCGATCGTCCCCTCCTCGGCTGCGATGATCTGCACGTGGTCGACGTAGTTGCGGTTCCAGACCGGCTCGAAGATCGCGTTGGCAAACCGAAGCACCAGCACGTTCTGTACGGTCTCCTTCCCCAGGTAATGATCGATCCGATAGACCTGGCCCTCGGAGAAGACGCGGTGCACGGACTCGTTGAGCTGCCGGGCGCTTTCGAGATCGACGCCGAACGGCTTCTCGATCACCACGCGGCGCACCAGGTCCGGATGTTTTGCCAGGCCTGTCTCTCCCAGATGAGCGATGGCCGGCTCGTAGAAGCGGGGCGCGGTCGCGAGGTAATAGACGTGGTGGGCCCCGCCGTCGCCCTCCAACTCGTCGAGGAACCTGCCCAGGGCGCGGAAATCGTCGGGCTTCCCGATGTCGCCGGGCTGGTAATAGACCAACTGGGCGAACCCGTCCCACGCCGCGCGATCGAACGCCGCGCCCACGAAATGCGCGGTCGACTCGGCCAGCTTCTCGCGCCACGCGTCGTGCTCAAGCGGCGTGCGGGAGAAGCCCACGATCCGCACGGGCCCCGGCAAGCGCTGCTTGCGGTGCAGCTCATACAGCGCAGGCACCAGCTTCCGGCTGGTCAAGTCGCCCGACGCGCCGAAGATGACGATCGAGTGGGACATGGCTGCTGCCGTGTCGAGTTTCGCTTGGCAGGTTTGTCGTGACCGCATTCGTGCGGACGAAGCGGCCAACGGACCCGACGAATCGCGTCACTGCGAGCGAGGCACCCCGCCGTTCACAGGGTAACAACCGACTACTCGGGCGGCTTCCGCTTGCGGATCCAGTCGGTGTGGAAGGGCTCTGCGGCGTCCGGCTTGTCGACGCGGCGGTACGTGTGGGCGCCGAAGTAGTCGCGCTGGGCCTGGAGCAGGTTGGCCGGCAGGCGCTCGGAGCGGCAGCCGTCGTAGTAGGCCAACGCGGCAGAGAACGCCGGGACGGGGATGCCGAGGTCGATCGCCGTCTTGACGACGTTTCGCCAGGCAGGCTGGGCCTTGTCGACCGCCTCGCGGAAGTAGGGGGCCAGGAGCAGGTTCTCCAGGTCGGGCTGGGCGTCGAAGGCCTCCTTGATCCGCTCCAGGAACACCGCCCGGATGATGCAGCCGCCCCGCCACAACAGGCTGATCGGCCCGAAATCGAGCGGCCACTTGTACTCGGCCGCCGCCGCCCGGAGCTGGACGAACCCCTGGGCGTAGCTACAAATCTTCGAGGCGTACAGGGCCTGGCGGATCTGCTCGATGAACTCGCTCTTGTCGCCGCCGTACCTGCCCGACGGTCCGGTAAGGACCTTGCTCGCCCGAACCCGGGCGTCCTTCAGCGCCGAGAGCGACCGGGCGTAGACGGCCTCGGTCACCAGCGTGCTGGGCGCGCCCAGGTCCAACGCCAACTGGCTCATCCACTTGCCCGTCCCCTTGGCCCCCGCGGTATCGAGGATCAGGTCGACCAGCTCCCGGCCGGTCTCGTCGTCGGTGACGCTGAAGATGTCCCGGGTGATCTCGATCAGATAGCTGTTCAGCTCGCCCTGGTACCACTCGGCGAAGACGTCGTACAGCTCCTGGTTGGATAGGCCCAGGGCGTGCTTGAGCATCCAGTAGGCCTCGCAGATGAGCTGCATGTCGCCGTACTCGATGCCGTTGTGGACCATTTTGACGTAATGGCCGGCCCCCCGGGGCCCGATCCACTCGCAGCAGGGGACGTCGCCGTCGGGGCCGACCTTGGCGGAAATCGCCTGGAAGATCGGCTGGACCAGCGGCCAGGCCCGGTCGCTTCCGCCGGGCATCATGCTCGGTCCGAATCGGGCCCCCTCCTCGCCGCCGGAGACGCCCGTGCCCACGTACAAGAGGCCCTTCGACTCGACGACCTTGGTCCGCCGCTCGGTGTCGCGGAAGTGGGTGTTCCCGCCGTCGATGATCACGTCGCCGGGCTCCATCAGGTCGAGGAGCTGGGCGATGACGGCGTCGGCGGGGGAGACGTCGGGGTAGAGCTTCTCCTCCGGGGCGGGCACGGCGTCGCCCGACTTGATCATCAGCATCACCTTGCGCGGCTTGGCCAGCGCGGCGACCAGCTCCTCGAGCGAGCGCGTGCCGACGAGCTTGCGGCCCTGGGCCTCCTCCGTGGCGAGGAAGTCGTCGACCTTGCTGGTCGTCCGGTTGTAGACGGCCACGCGGAAGCCGTGGTCCTCGATGTTCAACACCAGGTTCTGGCCCATCACGGCCAGGCCCATCAAACCGAAATCACATTGGTCGGGCATGGTTCGTTCGATCCGTTTGCTCGTAGTGGGGTGGGTTGATCCGGTTAGCGTTCGGTGGTCACCCCTCGTTCCCGGGCTCTGCCTGGGAACGGAGAGGTCTGGCAGGCTCCGCTCGCCGTGCGATTGCTGCGCTACAGCTTGCCTCACGTGCTCGGTTGGGGGCGAGGCGGAGCCTCGCGGTAGTGCGTTCCCAGGCGGAGCCTGGGAACGAGAATACCTGATCGCTGACTGCTGATCGCTTGCCGCTGACCGCTTGCCGCTGACCGCTCTCTGCTGACGTCATTCCTCCACCGGCCACGGCGGCCTTGCCGGCAGGTAGCCGTCGAACTCGGCCAGAAGCTCGTCCTGGTACTCGCCGACGAACGTGCCCGACAGGAACCGACCGACCCCCTCCTCGTAGAAGCGTTTCCAGCTCGCCTCCTCCTCGCCGGGATTGACGGGGAAGAACAGGGCGTGGTTGGGCTGGGCCGCTTGGTAGTCGCCGGGGGCGTCGCCGATCATCAGCGCGTGGCCGGCGGGGTACTTCTGGGCCATCGTGAGGAACTCCCGCTTCGTGCCCAGCTCCTGGCCGCAGATGGCGATCACGTACTGGCTCAGGTCGTGCTCGGCCCATTCCCGCTCCAGGGCCGCTTGCGGCGTGGCGGAGACGACCATCACGTCGGCCTTCTCGGCGAGCTTTTGGATGCTCTCGCGGACGAAGGGGAACGGCGGCACGCCGCGGACGATCTTCGTCACGGCGTCGTTCACCGCCGTGGACCACTCGAGCGTCCGCTTCAGGTCGGCGTTGCCGGTCGCTGCCACCTCCCGCTCCAGCGCCGGGTTCCCCAGCTTCTTCTCCCGCGCGATCCAATCCCGCAGACTCCGGGGGATCTCGACCTTCACGCCCCGTGCCTTCACCTCCGGGCGCTTCTGGAGCCATTCCAGCGTTTCCACCAAAGCGGGGAAACGATTGATCCCGCGGCTCTTGGAGTAGAGGTTCACGAACTCTGCGGCCTGCCGGGCGTACTTGCTCACGCCCTGAAGCTCCCAGTAGTTGATCGTGTTCGGGATGAAACACTCCTTGTGCTTCAGCTCCATCGTGTCGAACGCGCAGCCGTCGGAATCGATCCCGACCAGATAGTCGTGTCGCGGTGTGAACTCGAGCATGTCCCTTCCATCACTCCCCGGCTAGACGCCTGGTTCTGCAATTCTCAATTTCCAATTTCCAATTCTCAATTTCCAATCTTCAATCCTCGCTCGCCGCTTCCCCGCCGCCTCGCGCGGCCCTACCTCCGGTCCGCCTGAGGCACGTACTCGGGCAACCTCTTCTCGGCAAACAGCGGCTCGAACCGGGTCATCCGCTGCCGGCCGTCGATCATCGGCAGGGCGATCATGTCGTCGCCGACCAGCGGCCGGGCGTAACGCACGAAATCGTCGGTCACGTCGCTTCCGCTCTCGGCGATCCAGTCGGCGGGGAACGTCCGCTCGCTGTTGGCCACCACCTCCAGCGGAACCTTGTCGTAGCGCACGCTGTAAACCGGCCCCGGGTTGCGGAGGATCGTCGCCATGTACCCGCCCTCGCCCGCCGCCGCCAGCTCCACGGCCTTCTGACCCACGCGGTAGGCCTCGTCCAGGTCGACCGGCGACGCGTAGGCCATGGAATGCCGCTGGGCCGTGCCGCTGACGTTCCCCCGAGCCGCGCCCTTGGTCGCCAACCCCTTCTCGTTCAGATAGTTGACCACGATCTGGGCGACCGTCATCTTGCTGGAACCGAACTTCTGATGTCCGAACGCGTCGGCCACCTTGCCCAGATCCCCGACGTCGAACCCCTCGCTGATCACCACCACGCAGCGACCGCTGGCGCGCAACTGCTCGTTCACCTGATCGGCCAACTCCTCCAGCGAGCAGGGGCTTTCGGCCAGGTAAACGAGAAGCGGCATCTCGCGGCCCGGATCGGCCAGCCGGGCCGACGCCGGGATGAAGCCGATCCGCCGGCCCATCGCCTGCATCACCAGCACGGGATCGTCCGGACACGAGCCCTTGTTCTCCTCGTTCGCATATTGCACCATGTGCAGCCAATACTTGGCCACCGAGCCGTAGCCCGGCGTGTGGTCGATCAGCTTGAACTCGCTATCGCCCACGTCGTTGTCGATCGTCTTCGGAATCCCCACGGATACCAGATCGAGCCCCCGCTTCCGGGCAAGCTGGGCGATCTTGTGGGCCGTGTCCATCGAGTCGTTCCCGCCGTTGTACAGGAAGTAGCCGACCTGGTGGGCACGAAACACCTCGATCACCCGCTCGAAGTCCTCCTGCTGCCGCTCCTTCAGCTTGTACCGGCATGTGCCGACCGACCCGGCCACCGGCGTGTAACGCAGCAGGGCCACCTCTTCGGGGGGCTGCGCCGAGAGATCGAGCAATTCCTCCTTCAACACGCCTTCGATCCCATGTCGTGCCCCGTAGACGACGCCGACACCGTCGAAGTGCCGGGCGGCCTCGATCACGCCCCGCAAGCTGCCGTTGATCACGTGGGTCGGTCCACCGCTCTGGGCCACCACCAGGTTCCGCGATTTGCTCATGATTCCCGCCAAACGAGGGGAATTGATGCTCCAAAGCCCACATTTTACAGGGACGCCACGACAGCGACAATGAGGACACGAACGGGCCGTGTTGATCCCGCAGAAGATGGGGGCCGGCAGCGCGTCAGGTGCTCGGTGCGGAGATCCTCCCCGAGGACAACCGCTTGGCCGACCACCTCACCCCACGACCACCGCACACCAAGACGTACCCCCAATTCTCTTGAGGATTGCATGGCCTACCCTTGAGAGTTGCGCCGATTCCGGTATTATCAAGGGACTCTATCCGTCCCGCCGGCCCCCTTAGCTCAACCGGCAGAGCATCTGACTCTTAATCAGAGGGTTGATGGTTCGAGTCCATCAGGGGGCACTCAAAAAGCCTTTCGTAGCAACGAGTTACGAAGGGCTTTTTTCGTTCCCCAGAAGAGGGGTAGAGTGGCCGGGCCGCCCGGGGGCCACCTTTGGGCGAGCCTTTTACCGATTGGGCGCGAACGCCTCCGGTTGCGGAAACCGGCCCGCGGCCACAAGTGGGCCTTGACTTTTTCGCATTTTGCGAAGATGCTTGGATTGGGTGGTCGATACTCAAGGGGTGGCACGGATGCACGTCATTTCGGAGAAAAAGCTACGCGAGTTCTGGCAGCAATGGCCCGACGCGGAGACCCCGCTTCGGGCATGGTGTCGCGTGGCCGAACACGCCACCTGGGAGACGTTCGCCGATGTACGGGAGACCTATCCCCGCGCGGACCAAGTGGGCCGATGCACGGTGTTCAACATCGGCGGGAACAAGTTCCGGCTTGTAGTGATGATCTTTTACGAGTACGGCAGGGTATATATCCGCCACGTACTCACCCACGAGGAATACGACAAGGGCACGTGGAAAGGGGAATGCTGATGAGCACCGCGAACCGCCCCGGAGACCTCAATGACCGCTACCTGGAATTGATCCACCGGTTCCCGCTCCGCCCTGTCCGGTCGGATGAAGAGCTAGACGAGGCAATCCGGGTAATCGATTCACTTCTGAGCAAGCAGGCCCTCGTGTCGGAGGAGCAGGACTACCTGGACGTTCTGAGCGACTTGGTGGAGCGGTACGAGGCTGAGGCCCACCCGATAGCCCCGCTGCCGGATGCGGATATGCTCCGGCATCTCATTGAAGCCAAAGGCTCCCCCCAAACCGAAGTGGCCAGGGCAACGGGGATAGCAGACTCCACCATTTCCGAGGTTCTGTCGGGCAAGCGTTCTCTCAACCGGACGCACATCGGCAAGCTGGCTCGATACTTTGGTGTCTCCCCCGAAGTATTCGCCTTCTGAGACTCCCCCAGCCGCCCCAGGATCGACGCTCGCACCGGATGGGTAGAATGTCGGGTTGGGTGGTGAACGGCTGGGAGGCGAGAGCGTGGGGGACAGATCGACCGGAGACACCAACGTACCCGCCGGCCGTTGGCGCGAAAGTCGGCCCAATAGGTTTTGCCCCGTTGGGCCATGCCGTCTGGGAGTTGTCGCTTGGACATAGCGTGTTCTCCTACGCGAAATCTCGCCCCGGACCCTGGGGCCGGAGGGGGACGTCCGGTTACGGTGTTCGGGCGTCCTGTTCTCCCAACTTCAACTGCGAAGTCCCGTCAATTTCAAGAGTACCTCCCTCGATTGTCACCTTCGATGGTGGTCCCTGAGCTTCAGAGGCACGACGGCCTTTGCTCACAAGAGCAAGGATAAACAACGCGCCAAACAGAAACGTGACAGCGAATTGAGCCCACTGCACTTTGTGCCACTTCATTGGGAGCTTTCGGTCGCTGTCGTTAGGATTCCCGCACACTTCGTTGGGGTCTTCATCGTAAGCGCTTGGCCAAGTGTCACCATCCATCGGGGGTGGTCGCAGGAACTCCGGTCGAGCCGGGCCAAGTGCTTTTTCGATGTGTGTTTCCCAGTAGTATGAAAGCCAGTTGTCTCGACGGAGCGACATGCTTAGATAGGGCAACCACCATATCCAGCAACCGACAAGGACAATTGCCACAATAATGACTGCCACTACAATCTCGACAACACCAGGGCTCCACGCATCGGCGCTGATGACGACGCCACTTCCAACGCCGAACATAGCCCAGAGCGCCAGGAAAGTCCTCCATTCAATCTTCGGATGGGACTCAAGTCTGTTCCATGCGCGTTCGGCAAGCCTGTGACAGGTCTGCTCGTTGTTCCGGTTCCAGTTGGTCGGCCATGTTCAAAAGCTCCTTTCTCGCAAACACCCCGCACCACCGCCCGTTGCGAGTCGGACGGCAGGGCAAAGGAATCGGTTACTCTTTCGCCAAAATTTCCCACTCAGCCAGCGCACCCAATTCCCTCGCGTACGCTTCAAGGTCAACATACTTCTCGGCAACCACGTTTCGCCGCTCGTTCAGAATGTAGTACTCTCCCAGGTCGGCCCTCGCTCGCGAACCACGGGACGCTTTAAACCTGCGTCCGCTTGCCGCCAGTTTGCGTTTGATCCGCTGGACAATCGCCCGTCGGCTGACCGGAACCCGTTTGGCTCGCTTCGCTCGTTTTGCCATAACTCACCCTTTCGTACCACAAGGAACCTCAAACCCTCGTCACCTCATTGTAAGCAAATGAGCGCGTGAGTCAATAGGCAAGTGAGACAATAAGACAAATATGCCCCTCCCACGAGGTGGATAACCGCCCCGCCCCGACCGTCGCCAGCCGGACCGGGGCCCGCGCCCAAGGACACCATTCGCGTCCTGCTGTGAGCTGCTGCCCACCATGCCTCGCATCGTGCGAGGGCTTAGTCTTCCCTTTTGCCCACGCCGAACCGCCGATACCGCCGTGTCGTCACCACGACGTACTCGTATCCGGCCGACAGCCTCTTGATGTTGTGCCGCAAGTCATGGGCACCGCCCAGAATCGCGAACGCGAGCGTGCCGGCCTCCAACAGCGTCCGCGCCGATCGCGTTCCAAGCTCGATGCACCAAAGCTTGAGTTCTCGACGCATGCGGCCGGCCGTTTCGGCGCCAATCGTCGGGGAAGGCGGATTCCCGAAAAGGGCGTGGGGATTCTGAAACGCGCGACCCCGCCTGCGTTCACCCCAGCAGGGTTGGCGCCGGCCGTCCCCGCCTCAGTCCGGGATTGGGGTCCCTTCATGAATCGTAGGCACCAAGGCTTCAGTCATCGGCCGCCTTGAACTGAATCGAGAGAACGAGGTCGTTCAGTGACCGGGCTCGGTTGTAGATCTTGACGGACTCCCAGCACGCCTCGCCCAGACTGGGGCTGTTCGCGGCGCCGAACGCGATGCCGCTGCGGCCGTTGTACGCCGGGCGAGTGAGCTTGCCGGCACCGTCGATCCTGAGCTCGCCGTCCACGCAGACCTTGAAGTCGTCCTCTTCGATCGAGATGCGATACGTGTGAAACGCGTCGGTCGTGTCCATCGTGTGGGACAACCGACAGTTCCTGGCTTCGACCCGATCGGGGTAGAACTGGATCTCTTCGCTCGAGATGCCGTTTTCGATCAGGACGCTGCTCCATCCGGAGACCGGCTTCATCCGGACCTCGATGATCGTCTCGTCCGAAGGATCGATGAAGCACGGGTACCGGAAGAAAGCATAGTCGCCGCCGTCGGTGCCCCGGTCGGCGATGAACAGGCTGCCGTCTCGAACCTCAGCGACACAGTTCCCGCTGAACCCCATCTTGCTCCACGGAGGAGACGGCATCGTGGCGCCGGTGTACTCGACGGTCCAGTTGGGCTCTTTTTCCGTCCGTGTCGGATCCGGCCGTGCGAGCAAGCCGAACCGGTTAACGCCCTTCTTCAGCCACTGAGGCGGTACCGGAAAGTCGAGCCAGTCGCCGGCGACCGTCGGATCGTCAAGCGTCTTGCCGTTGAGCGTCGCCGTCACGTCTCCGGCGCCGGTGGTTTGGACGTGGCAGGTGACCTTGGCTTGCCGGCCTTCTTGTTGCGGCCGGCTGAGGTCGTCGCCTACCACGAGCTCGACTTCCGTAGGCTCGTCTGCCATTATGGGGAAGGGATTGTCCGGAGTCAGAATCGGCACGTGCCGGTGTTGGCTTCCGCCGGCAAGGTAGCGATCGGGCGAACCGTCGCGCACCGTGACGAAGTAGAGCTTGTCCATCGTGCTCAACGCTTCCGGATCGCCGAGCTCGCGCCAGACCGCGCCTCGCGGGTCGAAGTAATTGAAAAGGTAGATCCCATCCGCGCCGGCCGCCCATGCCCGCATCGCCCGCGCGCGGTAGCTCTCGATGGAATTCCGACGGAAGCGCGTGTCCGTCCCGATCCTCGATTCGCTGAGGCAGGGATAGACGGGCACCCCGTACCGATGCCCCAACTCGACGAGGTATTCCCATCGATTCAGGCGGAAGTAGCCCGTGCCGATCAGCAGGTCGACCAGGCCCTCGGCCAGCCATTTCTCCACGTCGAGCCCGATGCCTTGGCAGTACTCGACGGAATCGGGGACTCGGATGGCGATCAAGATGGGCCTGCCCCGGCGCAGGCCCTCCCGCTCGGTCATCTCGCGGATGCGCCGTAGCAGCCCGGTCATCGAGTCCAGCTCCTTCCGGCTTGCCACTCCGCCTTGAGCGACGCTCTTGAAGAAACAGGCGTGCCGGAAGAAGTCCATCTCCACCCCGTCGATCTCGAACGTTTGGCACACCTCGCCGAAGAAGCGAAAGGCTAAATCGCGGACCTCCGGCTGGGCGTAATCAACCGACGTCCAAGTGCCGCACTTCGGAGGTCGATCGCGCGCTCCGACGAGGTACTCGGGATGGTCGAGCTTGAACTTGGGCCGCAGATACGGGCCGTAGCCCCCGATCATCGAGTCATGCGTGTCGTTCATGCGCATGTCCCAGAAGATCTCGACGTTGTGCTTGCGAGAGAACTCCGCCATGACCTGAATCGGGTCGATGCCTCGGGCCATCAGTTGCGGCAGGCCGTTGTCGCTGAACATCGCCTCGGTGCACGTGAAGGGCTCCATGACCTTGCTGTCGTGCAGGCTGTGGCCGAAGCAGAGGGAGTTGCTGTAGAAGATGCTATCGACCTGGCTGCCCACGAGCGGCGTCGTCCGCAGCGCAAGCAACGCTTCGGCCGTCGGCTCCTTCTTGGTGTAGATGACGTCATCGCCATCGTTGTTGAAGATCATCCGACGCTTGCGCCGCGCGGCCTCTTCTCTCTGCTGCTTCAGTTCCGCCAGGTTCGTCGGCTTCGTCGCCTTCTGTTGGGCCACGACGACGTTTCCGCAGAGGGCAATCAGCAGGGCCGCCAACGTGAGAGACCTGCTCGAGACGCTCCCCGGGCCTTTGTCGACTTGGAAAACCATGCTTGCCGTCCTTTCGATTGGGGTAGCCGTTCACGGCCGGCGAAGTAGCAGGCACACGCCGTGTGCCGTCCGCGCGGCGACCAGTACGCCGCAGAGTCGCTTGGACGCGTCGTTCGTGTGAGCTGAACATGATAGCCGCTGACGGCACACGGCGTGTGCCTGCTACTTTCATCGAACGTCGTGAACGGTTACCGAATGCGTTTCATTCGTGGGGTCGGGACGCCGGGATTCGAGACCATCGACTGCCGCTACGTTCTCGGAAACGATTGATGCCACGAGCAATCGGTGCAGGTCGTCAGGCCGCACTGGTTGAAAACGCCGCCCAGCCGGAAGTAATCCGGGTGTCGATCGTTCGCCCGGCAGAGTGGCAGGCGCTGTCCACGCGCATCATGGTAGCCGGCGAAGGCAGGGCAATCCTCGCGCACCACGTCGCCTTCCGTCGGCGGCTCGATCCTTCGCAGCGGCGTGTCCAAGGCGTGATCCGGGCGGCGCGGTCCGCGACTCCAGGCTTCCAGCATACGGGCTGCCTTTCGCAATGCGTCGATGCCCAGATCGCCGCAGTCGCGCTCCGGAGGCCGCAGGACCAGACAAAACGGATCATCCGCCACTACGGTCGCCAGGAACCGCTCGAAGTCGACGGCCCGCATCAGCCCCGACGTGCTCTTGCCGACCCGGCCGGTGAGCAGGATGCCGGCCGACCGGCAGACGTCCTGCATGATCCCGGGAAACTCGTAGTAGATGCGCCGGCCGGGCACGCAGTGGTTGTGATGCCTCTCGGCCGGCCAGTAGTGTCCCAGGTACGGCACCCGCAGCTTCTCTTCGTAGTAGTGCCACAACGTCACCGAGTTCACACCGACGCCGAGCAGCAACAGGCGGCCGTCGCGTCGAACCAGCTCTTCAAACGGGTTGCCCGGCCCACACATTGTCGGCGAATGGCGATGCCCGATCAACACGTCTCCGGCGGCGGGCCCCAGGGCGACCCACGAATGCGTGGGATGGCAACTACGCAGGCTTCCCGGTCGGCGGCGAACCGTCTCGGCAATCACGCCTTGAAAGCCCGGTTGTCGGCTGTGACACAAACCGTCGGCGCTCGTGCAATCACAATCGCTGTTGGTGAAGTCTTCCGGTTCTCCCCACACGTTGTCGCGAAAGGCGGGAACGATCAGCGTACCGTCCGATCCGATCGCATCGCGGATCGCGTCCACCACCGTCTCCGCCCCGCCGTCCACCGGACCGAGCGCACTCAGCGAGCTGTGCATCATCACGCAGTCGCCGCGACGCAAACCGAGCGAGGTGAGCTGGCGAGCGATTTCGTTCCGTTTGCGCGGCGGCATACGACGTCTCCGACTACTTCTCCCCGGAAGGGTTGCGTTGTTCCACAGGACTCTGTTTTCTTATCGAGATTCCTCCATCACGTGTGCTGCTATCGGTTGGGCGTCTCCTCGGCAAACCGACTCAGGACCTCGACCGCCCGCTCGGCCATGACGTCGCCGGCCGGTTTCTCGAGCGGCGGCCGGAACTTGGTGTAGCGATAGAACGCGCTCATGTACTCTCGATCGCCGGTGTTGGCACTGTCGGTGATGTAGCCGTGCGAGGCATTCAGGTACGCGCAGGGGATGCTGATCGGCAACGGGCCATCGCGACGGATCCGTCGGCCGATGCCTTGAAACGGTTCGCAGGGCATCCCGACGATGCCGACGTCGCCGATGCGCACTACGGCGATCTCCATCTCCAAATGCCTGGCAGCCGAGTCGGCGCGGCCTTGCTCGTGCAGTCCGAGCGCCCACTGATTCCACGGCCGGATCAGTTCCACCAGCCGGGCGCGGTAGGCGGGCGTGAGGGCTCGCGGAAAGTTCAATCCGACGCAGGAGAGCGTGTCCTCGTCACCCGAATTGGCCCGCCGGATGAAGTCGTCCATCTCCTTCAACTCGTCGACCAGCACTTGGCGTGGCGGCAGCGGGGCCAGGGGAACGTTGACCTTCTCCATCGCGAAGTCCAGGCCGTCGCGCCCGGACGGATGCAGCTTCGCCAGCGCGCCGATGTAGCTTTCGCCCAGCATGCGACCGAACTCCGTGGCCCGTTCGACGCCGCCGCAGAACATCTCTTTCGAGTTCACGTCGCCCGCACAGCCCTGCAAAAAGCCAACCGGGGCGTTTCCTTGCTTGTCGAGATGCTCGGCCAGCAGGTCGCAGGCAACTTGCGGCCATTCGCCGAAGACCACGGGTCTTTCCGGATGGTAGCTGGTGACGGGATGGCCCGTGAACTGCGCGAGCGCGACGACCACCTGGCCGGCCTGGTTCTTGAGGACCACGACCGGAGCCTGCGTGTCGACGTCGCCGTTGAAGTCTTCTCCCACCAGGACCCGGTCTTCCTCGCGCATGAAGTAGGTCGTACCGTCCGCTCGGCGCCCTTTGCGGTTGTAGGTGATGCGGCCCTCCCGTCCCTCGGCCCACCAGACCGTGACCGGCTGGAGCATCTCCGGCAGGCGTTTGGCGTGATTCCGCAGTTCGTCGAGGAACTTCTCGCCGATCGGCAACAATTGGGCCTCTGGAATACCGTTGGCTTGCGACTCGTAGAGGGCCACGCGGTTGCTGGAAAAGGAGACGCTGCTGTGATTGTGCGACGTCAGAAGCAGCACGTGGGACACCGGCAATTGCAGGTCGCGGGCAATGGTCTTTCGAAACAAGTCGCAAACGTTGACGCGCGTGGTGTCGCCGAAGTGCGTGGTGACCAGGCAGAGCCGCGTCGTGCCGTCGTCGAGCAGCATCACCGTCGTCTTCAACGGGCCGACAACTCGCCCAGCCCGTGCGCCGGTTCGGCTGGCGGTCGCCGCGTTCGGCTCCGGCGCGATCCCGAACTGAAGCGCAGCGGCACCAAGGCGCGGTTGTTTCACCGGGGCGTCGGCCGCAGGGAGTCGGGGCGCCCCCGTCGTCCAGGTGACGAGGATGAAACAGAGGACGGGAAGCGGTTTCAGGACCCATGGTTGACTCACGGTTTTTCCTTTCGCGATGGCACGCAGGGTGCGGTGGAACGTCGTCCTCTTCCAGGATCGCCCGCCGCGCGTTTCAGCTCAACCACTTTCTGCTTCCAAGGCCGGTTGACTCACTCGGCCTTGGGGAAGACGACGTCGATTCCGAGCGCCGTCAGCGTTCCAAGTTTCGTCGAGTCGGCGGGACGTCGGACGAGTCTCCGCAATGCGTGGTTGCGCCCCGGGATCAGGCGATCCGAATCAAACGGTCCCGTCAACGGCCCTTTTCCCTTCGGCCGACTGACAGACCACTGGTAGGACGGTCCGATTTGCACGGCACTGCGGCGCATTGTACCATCCACCCAAGACTCACAACATCGGAAGGGTCGAAATCGTGCCGAGAATCCCAGCCGACGTCCGCGTCAGCCTGAAGCAGTATGGAGGGCGGAGATGCCGCCTCGACCGGTCCGACGGGTTGCGTAGGGCGACTCGGGCTGCGTGTGAAAATCGGTGGTTGGATAGGATTCCCGAAAAACGCAGGACTTGATGACTCATTGCTTCGAATATGGCGAACAAACGTTCACACAGAATTTGCCTTGCCGGCGCAGGGCTGGCAAGCATCGAGAATCAACGTCGGCCGAGAAGCGGAATACGGACGTGCCATAACCCGCGATTCGGGAAGCCGTTATGCCATTAGTTCTCAGGATTGAGGAAACGTCCTCAAAGTTTCAGGCCGCGAGGTCGAAACGTGTTCAGTGACAACCGGCTTGGTGTCCAGTTGTCATGGTTCAGTGGTCACTGTTCAGTGGTCACTGTTCAGTGGTCACGGTTCAGTGGTCACTGTTCAGTGGTCACTGTTCAGTGGTCACTGTTCAGTGGTCACTGTTCAGTGGTCACTGTTCAGTGGTCAGGGTTCAGTGGTCAGGGTTCAGGATTTCGCTTCACACCGTCATTTCGAGGTCCTGAACCCTGTTGGTTGCGGCTACGCTGCGCTAGGCAAGGATCAATGACAACAAACTGTGATATGAAGCGGCCAGTGGCGGAGGAGTAGTGAATGAGCGGTACGCAACGTATTCCAGCCCCGTTCGCCACTTTCAGAGCCGGCCGGCGTTGTTGTGGATCCGGATCGTATCCTCAGCACGTTCAATGCTCAACGGGAACCGAAGCAGGATCGGATGGGCGACCTCCATGGGGTTTGGCCAGGAATGGGCCTATGGATGTTTGCATTGCCGACGATCACCCGGCGTGGACCGGGCCCTTCGTTCCCGGGTGAAACGCCCTTCTTGGACGAGGTCACTCGCGCACCTCCCAAGCCGCGAAGCACTGGGAGGTTCCGTCCCCGGGACGGTCGATTGCGCTCACCCCACGTTTGGGACGCGCGGCTCCGGGAAGGCGCCGCCGTTGCCGGCCGCGCTACAGCCACTCTCGCACCAGGGCGTAGAGCGGCCGCAGCGTCGCCGCGTAGTAGAGCTCGTGCTGGTAGAGCCAGAAGAGGACCTTGCACGCGGCGATCGACCCGACCAGCCCGATCATCCCCACCAGCGCCGCCCAGTGCCACGCCCGGAATCGCTCGTCGCGAAGCGAGGTCCGCCCGGCGTCGAGGGTGAATCCGCGCGTGAGCACCGAGAGGGCGACCTCCTGGGAGCGGCGGATCGTGCCGGCCAGGACCGGTCGCAGGCTGGCCACCTCGACGCGAATCGCGTCGCGGATTCCGTGGCGGAAAGGGCGATAGCCTTTCAGTCGCATGGCCAGGTGGACCGTGCGGAACTCCTCCGCCACCAGCGGCAGAAAGCGAATCGCGCTGGTGGCCATGAACGCCAGGCTGAAGGGCACCCGCATCGCCAACAGGCCCCGCAGGAAACGGTCCGGCTCGGTGGAGAAGCAGATCGCGTACCCGACCAGGGCCATGGCCACGAAGCGGAGCGACTGCACCAGCCCGTAGTGGATCCCCTGGGAGTAGATCTTGAGCCCGTCCGGGAAGAGCCGGTTCGGCTCGACGAGCGCCACGAGGGCGTGGCGCGGAAACCGGCTGTAGAAGATCCCCTGGCTGAGCATCAGCCCCCACACGACGAGGGCCAGGGTGACGCCCACCAGCTTCACCTGCGACCCGTTCGGCCGTCCCAGCACGAAGACGAGCGCCCCGATCGCCGCCACGGCCGCGAGCATGGGCAGGCCGTCGACCAGCACGACCAGAAGCGACATCGAGAAGCCGATCGCCATCTTCAGGCGCACGTCGAGCCGGCCCAACGGGGAGTTCGCGTTTCGGTGGAACAGTCTCATCGGCTCGATATCCGCAAAAGGGACTCCACGTCGAGCACGCGCAGGCCGTGCCGCATCGCGTACGCCTGGAGGCTCGTCTGCCGAAGCGACGCCGCCTGCATCGCCCGGTGGTCGAAAAACACGTCGATCGGATCGCCGTCGGCCAGCACGCGGCCCGACTCGACGAGCACGATCCGGTTGGCGTGTCGGGCGGCGGTTTGCACGTCATGGGTGCAGAAGACGACCAGGTCGAACTGGTCTTCCAGCCCGGTCATCATCCGCTCGATCTGCTCGCGGTCCTGGCCCGTGGTGGGCTCGTCCAATAGGAGCACGGAAGGTTGTTTGGAGAGGATCGACGCCACGGCCGTGCGGAGCCGCTGCCCCCGCGACAAGGCAAAGGGTGGCTGATCGGCCAGGTCCTCCAGCCCCATGCGCGTCAAGACGGCCTCGACGATCCGCCGGCACTCGCTCCGCTGGATGCGGGCATGGATGGGGGCAAAAGCCACCTCCTCGCGGACCGTCTCGGAGAAGAGCATCAGGTCGGGGACCTGCATCACCAGGCCGACCGACGGCTTCGCGTTGCTCCACGCGATCTCTCCCGATCGCGGCTTCAAGAGCCCCGCCATGAGGTGCAAGAGCGTCGACTTGCCCGAGCCGTTGGGGCCCATCAGGGCCACGCGATCGCCGCGACGGAGCGTGAGGCCCAGATCCTCGAAGATCGGCGGGCCGTGCCGCCCGAAGCCGAACGTGAGATCCTCGATTTGGCAGACGGTGTCCTTCTCGCCAACCTGCCGCTGGGAAAGGCCCTCACCCCGACCCTCTCCCAGAGGGAGAGGGGGCCCTTTTTCCAGCAGCGGGGCCTCGTCGGCCCGAAGCGGCCGCTCCGGCCGGCCCAATCGCTCGAACAGGTCGGCGACGAGCGGGAGGCTCAGGCCGAGCGTTCGCAGGGGGCTCAGGTCGGCCAGGGCTTCATCCCGGGTGGCGTTGAAGACAATCCGCCCCCCGTCGATCAACACCACGCGGTCGGCCATCGCGATCGTCTCCTCGATGCGATGCTCCACGAGGACGACGGTCAGCTCGTGCGCGAGCTTCAGTTCCTGGATCACGTCCAGGATCTCCTCCACGCCCCGCGGGTCGAGCTGGCTGAGCGGCTCGTCGAGGAAGAGGACCTTCGGTTTCAGGGCGAGCGCGCAGGCGATGGCCAGCCGCTGCTTCTGCCCGCCGGAAAGGGTCGAGGCGGGCTGGTGCCGGCAGTCGTCGAGGCGCACGGCGGCCAGGGCCTCGTCGATGCGGCGGACCATGGTCGGGCGATCCAGCCCCAGGTTTTCCAGGCCGAAGGCGACCTCCGTTTCCGGCGTGGCGGTGCAGATCTGCGAGTCGGGGTTCTGGAACACCGTGCCGGCGATCCGGCAGATCTCGACCAGCTTGAGCTTCCGGACGTCCCGGCCGTCGAGCAGCACCGTGCCCTCCACCCGGGCGCTGCTTTCGTGCTGAAGGACCCCGTTCATCGAGTTCAACAGCGACGACTTGCCGCAGCCCGTCGGCCCGGTGATCAAGACCAGCTCGCCCGGGGCCACCCGCAGGTCGATGCCGGCGAGCGTCGGCCCGGCGGCGTCGGTATATCGGAGGCTGAGCCGGTTGACCTCGATCACTGCTGCACCTTCCGGAGACTGATGCCGAGCGACCTGCCCAGGTAAACGCCGATTGCCGTGTAAGCGAACCCCGTCACCACGACCTGGAGAAAGACGTACCAGTTGGCGAAGAACAGCCGGTAGAAGACCGCTTGGAGGGCGAGCGACGTGAACGTGCCGGCGGCGTCGGCCAGCCCCAACGCGAGCATCATGGCCAGGAGACTCGGGGGTTTCGCACGCCCCGGGCCGAACCGGGTGACGCCGAACGCCAGGAGCAGCGTCTCCCGAAAGGCGATCGAGGAGCCGACGAAGATGACGTCGGTCAGCCCGAACGAGCCGAACAGCACGGCGCCCATCACGTAGGTCACCAGGCCGGCCAGCGTCATGGCCCCGACGCGGGGGACGAGAAACAGGATCGACGTGACCAGCAGGTACGTCATCACCTCGGTCAACAGCCCGCCCACCAGGCAGTTAAACGGCCCCAACAGCGCGTAGAACACCATCGACACCAGCCCGCCCATGAATTGCAGACAGAACTGGAGCGAGCCCAACAGGGCCAAAAGCACCAGCACGCGGATCCCCAGCGACTCGACGATCCGGCGGTACAGCACCAGCGTGGCCCCCAGCCAGGCGAGACTGAGCACGGCGGCCCCCAGCACCCAACCCGAGAAGACGAGGTCGGAACGCACCACGCCCAGCGGCGCCTCCAGGACCTCGAGCGTCCGGTCGGAGCCGAGCGGCTTGATTTCGATCCGCCGCAAGTACGTACCCTCGGGGGTTTCGGCACGCACGTAGACGGGCAACGGGCAGGGCTGCGTCTGGCCGGGCGGGACATGGGCGTAGGCCATGATCCGGCCCGTGCCGCCGGTCGATTCAAACTCCGGGGCGGCGAAGAACTCGACGGGCATGCGGGTGGCCGGATCGAGGATTTCGCTCACCAGGAGCAGGCTGATCGGCTGGGCCGTGTCGTTGCGGAGCCACAACGTCTGGTAGGTGAACGGCTCATAGGGGCTGGGCACGCTCAGACGGACGTTGAGCCAGGAGGCCACCTTGACACCAACCCGGTTGGGCATGCTGATCCGGTCGGCCACGCGCTGCCGCTCGTGGAACCCGTCGTGCTCCGTGGGGAGCCGCCACGCCACCACGCTCAGCCCCTCTCGGTCGAGCGTGCGGCCCACGAAGCGAATCGCCAGCGGCAGCACCAGCTCGCCCGACTCGAGCGTGATCACCAGCGGCGCGCTCGGCAGCCGGTCGCCCAGTCGGACCCGGCTGGTCCAGATCCTCTTGTCGAACTCGAGATGGAGGGCCGCCCCGTCTTCTTCGATCGGCGGTTCCATGCGGAGGCCGCCGGACTGCTCCTCGTCGATTTCGCTGGAGACCCGAAACTCGAGCGGCTCGCCGTCGGTGAGCTTCTCGATCTCCAGCATCACGTCGATCGTCTCGCCGGGCGCCGCCGGAACGGCGATCTCCCGTTGAGGGAAAAAAGGGGACAGGCACCTTTTTTCAAGAGAGGCTTCGTCACGGCACGCTTCGTCCGAAGTAAAAAAGGTGCCTGTCCCCCTTTTTCCCAGCGTGACCTCATGAGGCGTTTGACCCAGGGGCGCGTGCAGCCGGACGAGCAGCTCCGCGGAGGCCTCCGGCGCCCGGGCCGTCGAGCTCGGGCCGTCATCCGCGACGACGCGATACGCCGCGCCCGGCTGCCACGCAAAACGCACCTCCGCCAACGGCCGGCCGTACGCCTGGGTCCGGGCGACCGCGCGACCTCGGGCATCGAAGACGTCGATCGTCCGGGCCTTGCCGGGGTTGTGGACTTCCGCAACGCCGGGCCGGGTGAAGGCCAGCTCGGGCGCTGGCGGCGGCTCGGGCTGGCGGAGGCGTCGGGCAAGCACCACCCCGAAAAGGATCAGCACCGCCGAGAGGAACAAGGTTGCCAGGACCCGCTTCATGGGATGCCAGCGTGCGAGGATGGGCAATTCGGAAGCGATTCATCCTACCCGCCGATTCTTGGATCCGCAACCTGGCCGGTTCGCGCGCCGCACGATCGCTCGTCGCCCATCGCACGCCCCCGCGACGGCTGCTTGACACGGCCCACCGCCGTGCTCAGAATTCAGCGTGAGGCCTGAGAACCGATCCAAGTGGCGCTCGAACCGCGCCCGACAACTCCCCCGCTCGCCTGCCCCGGTCTTCCGATCCTTCTTCCCTCAGAGAGGACAATCGCCATGAACGACGGCCCGACCGAACCGGCCCGGCGTCGCACCCGTCGCCATTTCCTGAAGACCGCGGCCGCGGCCGTCTCGGCGGCCGTCGCCGCGCCCGCCCTGGTGCCCTCCTCGGTGCTCGGTGCCAACGCCCCGAGCAACCGGATCAACCTGGGCGTGATCGGCTGCGGAAACCAGAGCACCGTCGACCTGCCCAACTTCCTCCGCAATGACGACCTCCAGGTGCTGGCCGTCTGCGACGTGAATACGGCCAGCTACGGCTACGTCCGCGAGGACCAGTACTTGGGTCGCGAGCCTGCCAAGAAGCAGGTCGAGGCGTTCTACGCCGAGAAGCATGGGTCGGGCACGTATCGCGGCTGCGACGCCTACAACGATTTCCGCAAGGTGCTCTCACGCGACGACGTCGACGCGGTCGCGATCATCACGCCCGATCATTGGCACGGCGTGATGGTCTCGATGGCCGCGGCGGCCGGGAAGCACATCTGGGGGCAGAAGCCGCTCTCGCTCACGATCCGGCAAGGGCAGGAGATGATCAAGGCCGTGCGCAAGCACAAGGTGATCCTCCAGACCGGCAGCCAGTTCCGCTCCAGCCCGGCCAACCGCCATGCGTGCGAGCTCGTGCGCAACGGCCGCATCGGCCGGCTTGAGCGGATCCAGACCTTCCTCGCGACGAACAACTTCACCGGGCCCGGGCCGGGGTGGCAGCCGATGCCCGTGCCGCCCGGCTTCGACTACGAGACGTGGCTCGGACCGGCCCCTTCGGCCCCGTACCACGCCGACCGCTGCCTGTACCGGTTCCGCTTCAATCTGGACTATTCCGGCGGCCAGATCACGAACTTCGGGGCCCACTCGAACGACATCGCCCAATGGGGCAATGGAACCTGCCTGACCGGACCGGTCGAGATCGAAGGGCTCGAGGCCGAGTGGCCGCCCAAGGGAAGCCTGTTCAACACCGCGCTTTCGAGCCGCTTCCGCGCCCGGTACGCAAACGGCGTCGAGCTCGTGTGCCAGACCGGCGAGCCGCGGATGGGCGCACGCTTCGAGGGGACCGAGGGCTGGGTGCAGTTCGGCTTCGGCGGGCTGAAGACCCACCCCGAGTCGCTCAAGGACTCCAAGATCGGCGCCGACGAAATCCACCTGCCCCGCAGCGTCCCCGACCGCGAGGAAGACGTGTACCGCAACTACTGCGTCGACCACGTCCGCAACTTCGTCGACGCCGTCAAGGCGGGCGAGGACCCGATCGCGCCGGTCGAGATCGGCCACCGCACCGCCAGCATCTGCCACCTGGGCAACATCGCCGTCCGGACGATGCGGAAACTCCAGTGGGACCCGGACAAGGAGCAATTCGTCGGCGACGACGAGGCCAACGGGATGCTCGCGCGGCCGCTGCGGGCGCCGTGGCACTTATGAGGGATGAGAGATGAGGGATGAGAGATGGGATATAATGAATGAGTGATAAGTGACAAGAGATTCATGAGTAGGTAGGTCCCATCGTTCCCACGCTTCGCGTGGGAACGCACTGGTCCGACGCTTCGCGTCGGAAAGGCGCGACTGCCGGTGACTGAACGGGCCCCGCCGATGTCGAGACGCAAAGCGTCCGAAAGCCCGTTACGACGCGAAGCGTCGTAACGATGGGCGCAGCCTGAACCCTGGTCCCCGAGCCATGCCGATCCTTGCCACCAGCAATATCGAGCGGATCAACGAGGCGAGTCTCCGCGTGCTGGGGGAGACGGGCGTGCAGGTGGACGACGACGCCGTGGTGGCGTTGCTCGGCGAGCGCGGCTGCTCGGTCGTCGAGGGCACGCGCGTCGTACGCTTGCCGCGCGAGGTGGTCGACGCCGCGATCGGCGCGTGCCCCCGCGAAGTCAGGCTGGCCGCCCTCGACGGGCAGGAGACCGTGCTCCGCGCCGGCGGGCCAAGCGTCTTCTGGACCGGCAACGCGATCAACCTGGCCGTCGATAAGCACGTCGAGCCGATCGACACGGGCCGCTTCATCGACCTGGTCCACGTGGTCGATGGGCTGGAGCACCTCGACGGCATGGTCAGCACGTGCCTGGCCGACGTCCCTCCGCCGGTGCGCGGCCTGGTGGGCATGCGGCTTATCGCCGAGAACTGCCTGAAGCACGTGCGCCCGTGCATCTACGACCCCCGCGAGACCAAGGGCATGATCGAAATGGCCCAGGTGCTCGCCGACGGCCGGTCGCCCGCCGAGTGGCCGATCTTCAGCCTGGGCTACACGGCGGTGAGCCCGTTGCGTTGGTCCGGCTTGGCCTTGGCCGCGTTCCGCGAGAGCTCCGGCCACGGGGTGCCGATGATGGTCAACGCCGAGCCTGCCGGCGGGGTGACTGCCCCGGTTACGCTGGCCGGGGAGCTGGTCGTCGGCAACGCCGAGGCGCTCAGCGGCGTGGTGATCTGCCAGGCGTTGGAGCCGGGCCGCCCGCTGGTGTTCAACATGGGGTTCGCCCACGTGATGGACATGCAGACCACGGTGATGCGAACCGGCGGCGTGGAGAACGGGCTGCTCCAGGCGGCCGGGGCGGAGATCGCCGCCTTTCATGGGCTCCCCAGCGCGTCCTGGATGGGCACCGAAAGCCTCGTGGCCGACGCCGCGGCCGCCTACGAAAACGTGGTCACCGGCATGCTGCACGTCATGAGCCGCGCCAACATCGTCTGGGGCGTGGGCAACCTGGAGTCGACCAAGGCGATGTCGCTGGAGATGGCCGTGATCGGAAACGACATCGCCGGAGCGCTCCGCCGTGCCCAGCAGGGGATTCAAGTCGACGACGAGACCCTGGCGGTCGACCTCATCCAGGAGCTGGGCCGGAAGCCGGACTACCTCAACCATCCGCACACGCTGGCCCATTTCAAACGGGAGTACTACTATCCCCGCGTGACCAACCGCCGCCCCCGGGGCACGTGGGAAGCCCTGGGAAGCCCCACGATCCTCGACGAGGCCCGCGACCGCATCGCGAAGCTTCGGGCGCTTCCGACGCGGAGCATCGTGTCGGCGGCTCAACGAAAGGAGCTGGAGATGATCGAGAAGAAATGGAGAGAGCGGTTGACGTAGACGCGGCGCGTGACGCAGATGGCCTGCGAGGATTTCTGACGCCTGCTCAAGCCGCAAGCGGCTTCTTCCACGGTCCTTTGCATTCCCAGCTTTTGACCCCTCACACTCACAACGCCACACAGACTCGCGAAGGAGCAATCCCCATGAAAGCCCACCATCACGCCCGAACGCTGGCCGCGCTCGCGCTGGCGGCACTCGTCGTCGTGCTCGCAGCCGACGGTCCCTGGACGCTCGCCGGCGCCGCTCAGGCATCCGGGACCACCTTCTACGTAGCCACCAACGGCAACGACGCCTGGTCGGGCACCCTGCCGGAAGCGAACGCCGGGAAGACCGACGGCCCCTTCGCCACGCTGGAACGGGCCCGCGACGCGGTCCGCGCGCTGAAGAAGCAAGGCGGCCTGCCCGCCGGGGGCGTCACCGTCGAGCTTCGCGGCGGCCGGTACGAGCGTGGGCAGACGTTCGAGCTGGCTGCGGAGGACTCGGGCGCCGAGGCCTCGCCGGTCGTCTACCGCGCCCGGCAAGGCGAGGAGGTCCGGCTCACCGGCGGGCGCGTGGTCGCAGGCTTCCAGCCGGTGACCGACGCCGCCGTGCTCGACCGTCTGGACGAATCCGCCCGAGGCAAGGTGCTGTGGGCGGACCTGAAGGCCTTGGGAATCACCGAGTACGGGCCCGTCAAGGGGGGCGGGCTGGAGCTCTTCTTCCAGGACGAGCCGATGACCTTGGCCCGGTGGCCCAACGAGGGTTTCGTCAACATCGTCGACCTGGTCGGCGGCAAGCCGGTCGACGTCCGCGGCACCAAGGGGGACAAGATCGGCAAGTTCATCTATGAGGGCGATCGTCCTAAGCGCTGGGCCGGCGAGAAGGACCCCTGGGTCCACGGCTACTGGTTCTGGGACTGGTCCGACCAGCGGCACGCGGTCGAGTCGATCGACACCGAGCGGCGCGTGATCGCCGTCAAGCCGCCCTACCACGGCTACGGCTACCGCAAGGGACAGTGGTTCTACGCCTTCAACCTCCTCTCCGAGCTCGACGCGCCCGGCGAGTGGTATCTCGACCGCGACTCGGGCGTCCTCTACTTCTGGCCGCCCGCGCCGATCGACGAAGGCCAGGCGGTCGTCTCCGTCCTCGGCACGCTCGCGAGCGTCCGCGACGCCTCGCACGTCGCGTTTGCGGGCATGATCCTGGAAGCCGCGCGGGGGACCGCCGTGACGATCACCGGCTGCGAGCAGGTGCAGGTCACCGGGTGCCTGCTGCGGAACCTGGGAAGCTGGGCGGTGAGGATCTCCGGCGGGAAGCAGTGCGGCGTGGCCGACTGCGACGTGACCCAAACCGGCGACGGCGGGATCGCCCTTTCCGGCGGCGACCGCAAGACCCTCACCCCCGCCGGACACGCGGCCGTGAACAACCACGTCCACCACTACAGCCGCTGGAACCGGATGTACCAGCCGGCGATCTCGCTCCAGGGCGTGGGGAACCTCGCCCTTCACAACCTGATCCACCACGCCCCGCACGAGGCCATGGCCTTCGGCGGCAACGACCACCGGATCGAGCTCAACGAGATCCACCACGTGTGCGAGGAGTCGAACGACGCCGGGGCGATCTACAGCGGGCGCGACTGGACCATGCGGGGCACCGTCATCCGGCACAACTTCCTCCACCACATCAACGGCTTCCGCGGCCGGGGGTGCGTGGGCGTCTACCTGGACGACATGTTCTGCGGCACCGAGATCTCCGGCAACGTGTTCTACGACGTCACCCGCGCAGCGTTCATCGGGGGCGGGCGGGACTGCACCGTCGAGAACAACGTGTTCGTCGACTGCAAGCCGTCGCTGCACATCGACGCCCGGGCCATGGGCTGGGCCGGCGGGAGCGTGCCCACCACGATGACCACACGGCTGAAGGCGATGCCCTACGAGACGCCGCTCTGGCAGAAGCGCTACCCGAAGCTGCCGGGCATCCTCGACGACGAGCCGGCCGCGCCCAAAGGGAACCTCGTCGTGCGCAACGCCTCGTTCGGCGGCAAGTGGGACGGCGTGCAAGGCCAGGCGCGGCCGTACGTCGCCTTCCAAGACAACCTGGTCGATCAGCCGCTCGACCCGGACCCCGGCTTCGTCGACGCGGCCAACCTGAACTTCCAGCTCCGCGACGACTCGCCCGTCTACAAGCAGGTCCCCGGCTTCCAGAAGATACCGTTCGACAAGATGGGGCTGGTGCCCTGCGAGTCTCCTTTTCGGAAGGGCCGGCCATGAAGCGAACGGCCCGAGCGCCGATCTGCCCCAGGGCGGCTCAATCGGTCATGTCGAAGGAGAAGTCGTTCTCCTTGCCCTTCTCAACCGTGGCCGAGAGGCCGGATGTCCGGGAGTTTTCGTATTTCGCGGGGAAGCGCCTCGCGGACTCATCCGGCAGCGAATAGTCGTCGGTGGTCGTGCTGTCGGTGGGCTCGGTGATAACCACGGTATGCTTGCCCAGTGTGGCACCGTCGCCCGACTTAAACGTCGAGAGAGAGAACTTGCCCGAGGCGTCGGTGGTCCCTGAGGCCGGTCGGGCGCCCTCGCCGTCGGGGATGAAGCCGACGTTCACCCCGTCCACCGGCTCGCCGTTGTAGGTTACCGTCCCGGTGACTTTCACGGTCGGGGCCGTGCCTGGCCCACCGCAACCGACCACCCAAGCCAAGCCCAGCACGACCCCCAATCGCATTGCTTTCTGACGCGTGATCATCGACCCCTCCCTTGCGAACAGTTCTGGTTGCTGGCGACCCGGCACGATCGTCCACGCCGTACCGGTCGAGAGGTGAACTCCCCCGTCGCGCGTCTCGTCGGGCATAACCCGCGCTACGTTTTCCGGGAGTGGCGCGACTGCGTTTCGCCTCACGGCACCTGGACGGGCTCCCCGTCGCCCCGGTTCCCCAAGTGACGGTACGTGGCGAGTTCGATCGTTTCGCTGACGAACGTGACGCTCCCGTCACAGATCCCGAAGTTTGCCCCGCCGGGGTGTCGGCTCATGAACGAGTAGTTGTTACCCCAATCCGTCCAACGGGTTTCCAGGGTCTGAGCCGGATCGGTCATGATGATGTTTGACTTGTAGTTCAGCGGGATGCCGCACGTGGCGGTCGAGCCGTTGAACCAGTACCACCAGGTATGATTACACCAACGTGGAATCGCTTCCCCGACGGCAAACGTGTTCGAGGCGCCGTCTTCGATTTCGGCGAATTTGATCCAGGCCTCCCGGTAGTTGTTGTTGTTGCGGAAAATGATTCCGTTGCCCCGGTCGAGTCCGCTCCCGTCATTGCCCCAGTAGCCGCCGCGGGGCCACGTGTGCCGGCACACGGCGTCGCCCCACGCCCAGTTGCTGCCGGCACATGCCTTATAATTCGTGATGGCCCGCGTGTCGTTCACGTTGGCGCGACTACCCATCAGGCCTTGTTGGTTGCTGTCCGACGGACACAGGAAGGCGGCAATCACTGTGCGCGAGACCTCGGTATTGACGTTGTAGTCGGCGTCGCCGGGATTCCCCGTTCCTACCTGAAGACCGAAGATGATCTTGTCGTACAGCGGCTGCTGCTCGACATACGGCAGGATGGCCTGCATCCAACTGTGGCCGGTGTTGGTGTAGTCGTACTGGGCGTTCCCGCCGTAGCAGGAAGGAAGCACCTTGTAGGTGTCGTGGTAGTTGTGCATCGCCAACACCAGTTGCTTGACGTTGTTCGTGCACTGCGCTCGGCGCGCCGCCTCGCGGGCGGCTTGAACGGCCGGCAACAACAGGGCGATCAGGATTCCAATAATGGCGATCACCACCAGCAGCTCGACAAGCGTGAAAGCTTGCCGCTTGCGCAAGAAGCCAGACATCGGCGTTCCTCCATTGAAAGAACGGATCTGGGAAAACGACCTCGGAAAAGGCTTGAAAGAAGAGAGAGCCCTCCGGGGCGCCCCCCTGACCGAAGCCAAACGGAGCGCCTGGAATGGAAGAGATCGCGCCCTCAGGCTGTCCCCCCTCGCCCCCGACACGTGTCATTTCACGGCTGTCGCGCCGCCAGGAAATCCTGATCCTGACCAGCAGGCTAGCCTTTTTCTGCGGCTTGTCAAGGGGTTGACGCAAGCCGGCAATAGCTTTTGTCTACATTTAGGGGGGGAGGGGGGGATTATATGCCCCATAAGTGGCAACCAGACGATGCTCTAACTCCATAGACGACGCAGTGATGCGCCCCTGGAGGGGATCGCGACCTTCCCGACTCTCCCGCGGCCCGCCGAGCAGCACGGCGACAACGCAGGCCCAGCTCATTCGGTCATTCAGCGACTCCTTGAACCGTTCCCCGTTTTCAACGACGATGGCTGAAATGCGACCGACCGGGCGCCAGCCAAGTGTGCCCAACGCCGTCGGCCGACCGACTATGCTTTCGGTTCCACTACGTTTTAGGACGAAGCTGCCGCCCAGCATTGGGAGATCCGAGTGAACCACCGAATAACGAGACGCGAGTGGCTGTCGCAGACTGCCGCGGCAGGGACCGCCGTGGGGCTCACGTCAACACCGTCTCACGGCCTAAGCGATGGGCGCGAGCCCGACGACCACCACGTCTACTTCGGCGATCTGCACAACCACAACGCCGTCGGCTATGCCCAGGGCTCGTTGGAGCGGACGTTCGAGATCGCCCGCGATCATCTCGATTTCTTCGCCTTCACGCCGCACGGCTATTGGCCCGACATCGGCCACTACGAGAACAGCATCGAGAACAAGTGGCTCCGCGGCTTCGACGTCACGCGCGACCGCTGGCCCGACGTACTGGCGATGGTCCGCAAATTCGACGAGCCGGGCCGGTTCGTGGCGATCCCCGGCTTCGAGCAGCACTCGACGGGCCTGGGCGACTACCACATTCTCTTCCCCGATCCCGAAACGGCCGAGTACGCCCGCATCGACGAGCTGCGCGAGCTCCGGGCGTTCGCCAAGAAGCACGGGGCGATCATGATCCCCCATCACCCGGCCAACCGCCTGGGACATCGCGGGGCCAACCTGAAACGGCTCGATCCCGAGGTCTCGCCGGTGATCGAGATCTTCTCCGAGTGGGGCTGCGCCGAGCACGATCGGGCGCCTTCGCCGTACGTCCGTCACACCGAAGGAGGGCGCTGGACCCGAAATACGCTCCAGCACTTTCTCAGCGAGGGCTACCGCCTGGGCGTCGTGGCCAGCACCGACGACCATCTCGGCTACCCGGGCGGCTACCGCGAAGGCCTAGCCGGGGTGTACGCCAAGGAGCTTACCCGGGAGGGGATCTTCGACGCACTCCGCAACCGGCGGACCTACGCCGTCAGCGGCGACCGCATCCGGCTCGATTTCCGGCTCAACGGCCGGCCGATGGGCCGCGAGCTTCCCTACACGCGGCGCCGAGAGCTTGCGGTCGAGGTGACCGGCTGGGATCAGGTCGACCGCGTGGAGATCCTCAAGAACAACCGGGTCGTGCACCGCGACTTCCCCATGGACCGCGTGCCGAGCGCCGCAAGCTGGAACGAGCCCGTGCTCGTCCGCTTCGAGTACGGCTGGGGCCCGTGGCCGGCGTTGGACATGACCCGCGTGTGCGACTGGGACGTCGACGTCGCGCTCGACGGCGGCGAGCTGGTCGACGTCCAGCCCTGCTTCCAGTCGGGGCCGTTGGAGGAGGGGCGGAGAGACCGCATCGTCGAGCGCTCTCCGCGCCATCTCCGCGTGAAGTCGTTCACGGCCTTGCGGCAGCAGTTCGAGGACTATTCGCAGAAGGCCGTGGTGCTCGCGGTCCGCGGCGGTCCCGAGACGCGGATCACGGTCCGCCTGGAGTCGCCCACTCGGGTGTCGCTCACCCAAACCTTCCGGCAATTGGCCGAGGCGGGTGAGATGCTCTTCACCGGCGACTTCCCCAAGGAATCGGCGATGCTTCACCGCCTCGTGTTCCACGACCACTACCACACCCGCTTCGTCACTCTCGACGAAGACGAAGGGGGCGGCCTCAACTGGTACTACGCCCGCGTGGTCCAGGCCAACGAGCAGTACGCCTGGTCGAGCCCGATCTGGGTGGAGCGCCGCGGGGCGAGATCAGCGACCGACGAGGCTCGCTGAGCTCGGCAAGGCGTCGCCCGGGCGATCCTGACCGCGGTCCTTTGGGCATTTCGGCCTTGCCAAAGCTCGGGCAAGTCAGAGTTGCCTGCGACCGTTGGCGTTTGCGAGCGTATCGCTACACGCGGGGATCCGGTTCACCGCCCGCGACCTTCGTCGGGCGGGGCGAAACCCCAAAGGGACGGCTTGTCACTCGGCGCAGGGCGTTAGAAATCACTAATGACTGCGCCGTCCCGGATTGCGATGAGCTGTTCCCAGGTCGTGTCGACGTCGCGCAACAGGGGGTCGTCCGCGCAAGTGGTGCCGTCGGCCCCCGCGTCGAATTTGATCGTCTCGCTGATGAATCGGACGCTGCCGTCGGCCAAGGCGAATTGGGCCCCGCCGGGGTGGTCACTCGAGAATCCCTGCCTTGACTGAGCTCTCGAGACATCGACGTTGTGGTTTATCCCCGGACACCCGCTTGCGACCTGGTCCCCCCGATGGTTCACGGCGTTCCGGCGCCGCACGCCAAACAGGACGGCCGCGCCGATGTTATAGTCTCTCCCCGTGTCGGTGCGCAGGTAGTACTTCCGTTCGCCCAAAGCGATGACGTTGCTGCTGCCGTCGCGGATGCTGCGGAACCCGAAGGAGGAATCCTCTCTGAAGAGGCCCGTTTCGCTTCTCGGCGCCGCGTTGATGCCCCGTTCCGTTTCCCAACTGTCATTGGCGCCCACGTAGTTGGAGGTGGCCAACCGCCCGGTGTCAGCCCCCGCCGACCATGGGAATTGATCTCGGACTGCGTTCGACTCCGGACCGTCGTCGGACGGGCAGCGGAAAGCAGCAACGGGCTGGCTCAGCACAAGCAAGTTCTGGGGGTTGCCAGAGGTAGCGGCATACGCCGTCGCGAGATCTTCGAGCGACACATCCCCTACATCGAGCTGCTCGTGCAACGCTGCTTGCTCCACATAGGGAAGGACCAGCGCCGACCAGCCCCATAGGTTGTAGTTGCCCCCCGCCGGCTTGTTGAGCCACCCGGAGGGAAAGCACTTGAAACTGTCATGGTAGTTGTGCAGTGCCAAGCCCAACTGCTTGAGATTGTTGCTGCACTGCGACCGCCTCGCAGCCTCGCGTGCGGCCTGTACGGCCGGCAAGAGCAGCGCAATAAGAATCCCAATGATGGCGATCACCACGAGCAACTCGACCAAAGTGAAACCGGAACGTACCTTGCAGGACTTCATCGCATCAATCTCCTTGAGAACTGGAAATAGGTAAATCTTACCAGAGACGTCGTCCAGGGCAGCTTCGCCCCTTTCTCTCGGAGCTGTTGGTATCGGTCGCTGTTTGGTTGCCGGCATCGCTATCGCTGCTGCGCTCAGCCGCGGCCAAACAGCATGGCCCCCATCCCTTGGCAACCGTCGCGCCAAGTCTTGACGCTTGCATCAATCGAGGTTTTTATCCACCTCCTCTTTCCCCTCGTCATCGAGTTCCCCCGGATCGACGCCCTCCTCTTGGGCCTCGATCCCCGCGGCGTCTTCTTCGCTCATCCGCGAAGAGCATCCGATAGCGCACGGCGAGAACACCAGCAATAGCAGCATCAACACTCTCAACGAAGAATACATAGAGAACCTCCCTGGCGAAAAAGACCATCGCGACTGAACGTCTCCCAAACCCTTCGCGCTCGAGCGCGCGCAATCGCTTTCGCACGCCTTCCTTCAAACGCGGTTTCTGCTGACGAGATATGAGATCGGCGAAAAAGGCAGGGGCAGGTGCGTGCCGTCGAACCGGCAGACCCTTCGCGCTCGGAAGGCGCGGTCGTCTTCCCCAAGAGGAACACGCGCCGACCGTGGTGGCGTCGGCTTCACACGGTTCCAGTGCACGCTTGTGCCCCCCAACCTGGAATCCCAGCCGCCGTGTGACGTGGCCCTGGCGCTGCCCCGGGGGAAGGCCTCGGCAAAAGGAGAAGAGAAATCTGATGCCGGTCCCCCGCTCCACCTGGCTCGATTGCCCACACAACCGGCCCTGGTGGAGACCGCCAATAGTCCGTGGGCCCCCACAGCCCACGCGACATAGTCTACGCGCAAACGCGAATAACCGCAAGCAATACGGTAACGGTCCGCCGGAAAGGGGCAATCCGGTTTCACGCCGCAGCCCTCAACGTGGGGGGCGTGGTGGTCACCGCCATTCGTGGGTTGGCGGCTCAAGGAACCCCGCTCGGGAGGGGAATTCGGTCGCTTCCGATAGCGGTATCCGATCGTCGGACCGGGTCGTGAAGCGATTTCGGCCGCCTACGGATCGAAATCGTCGGAGTCCGCGAAACCTGATCCGGTTTCGTCGGATGAGGGCCAAGAACCGTATGGGGCTGGCGCAATCACTGCGATTCTGCTTCAATAACGCGAAGCTTGTAGATCAGCGCCCGGCGGCTGATGCCGAGCTTCTTGGCCGCGTGGGTGCGATTGCCGTTGCACTCGTCGAGCGTTGCCAGGATCGTCGCCCTTTCGACCTGGGAGAGCCGGCCCCGGTCGGATTCGGCCTGGGCCGGGTGGGACGCCAACGCGGCGATCTTCGGCGGCAGATGCTCCCCGAGGATCACGTCGCCCCGGCACATGAGGCACGCCCGCTGCACGGCGTTGCGAAGCTCCCGCACGTTTCCCGGCCACGTGTAGGCCAGCAAGCACTGCACGGCCTGCGGAGAAAGTCGCACGGGCCCGCCGGCAAACTCCACGGCGAACCGTCGCGCCAGCGGCAGGACGTCTTCGCGCCGCTCGCGCAAGGGGGGCACCGTCAGCTCCACGACGTTGATCCGGTAGTAAAGGTCCTCGCGAAACTGGCCCTCGCTCACCGCCTGCTCCAGATTCCGGTTGGTCGCCGCCACGAGCCGCGTCTCGACCGCCACCGGCGTATCGCTTCCCACCGGCATCACTTGCCCCGACTCGAGCGCGCGGAGCAGCTTCGGCTGCAAGCGGATCGGCAACTCGCCGATCTCGTCCAGGAAGAGCGTGCCGCCGTGGGCCGCTCGGAAGAAGCCTTGCCGGGCCTCGGAAGCCCCGGTGAACGCCCCCTTCGTATGGCCGAACAGCTCGCTTTCGATCAGCGATTCCGGCAGGCCGGCACAATTGGCCGCCACCAAGGGCCCCTCCGGATGCGGCCCCCACCGGTGAGCCAACTGGGCAACCATCTCCTTGCCCGTGCCGCTCTCGCCGCTGATCAGCAAGGGGGCGCTCGAGGGCGCGACCACCGCCACCGTCTCCACCACCCGCCGCATGGGCGGGCTCTCGCACACGAAGCCCTTGGGCAACTCGGGAATCGGCCGGCCGGCCCCCCGGGCCTCCTCACCGGCCGGCCCGATCGCGTCGGAGATGGCCGTCTCGAGCTCGTCCAGGTCGACGGGCTTGGCCAGGTAGTCGTCCGCCCCGCCCTTGACCGCTTCGACCGCCTGACGCAAGTCGGCATACGCGGTGATCAACAAGACGGGCAAGTCGCCGGCCGTCTTGCGGATCTCGCCCAGCGCCTCGATACCGCTCATGCCGGGCATGCGGACGTCGAGCAGGACCATGTCGGGCGGATCGCGGCGAACGAGGTCGAGCGCCTCTTCGGCCGAAGCGGCCTCTTGGGTGCGAAACCCCAGCGTCGCGACGAACCCGCCCAGCAGCTCCCGCTGCGACGGCTCGTCGTCGACGATCAGGATGGTTCGCTCCGGCTTAGGCATGGATTCGACCCAATCGGAAGATCGCTCCGCCGCCGGGACGCGCGGCGTACGCGACCCGCCAACCGTGCGCCGTGGCAATGCGGCAGACGATGGCCAGGCCGAGCCCGGTGCCGTCCGCCCGGGTGGTGAAATACGGGGAAAACAGGGAATCGACCGCGTCGGCCGGCACGCCCGGACCGCGGTCGGCCACCTCGATCCGGCACGCCCCATCTTGCCCGCCGCCCACCGAGATTTCAACGGCCCCCCCCTCCGGCGAGAAGTGAATCGCGTTCTGCGCCAGGTTGAACAGCGCCTGGCGGAGCATCTCGCGATCGGCCTGGATGGTCCGGCCGGGGTCGGCGACGTGGTATTCGAGCGTGAGGTTCTTCGTTTCCAGGTCGGGCTGAAGAAGGACGGCCAACTGCTCGATCACCTCGGCGGGATCCACCGGTTCGGCCGACGGCCGGCACGGCTTGGCGTACGCCAGGAACTGGTTGATCCGCGACGTGATCCGATCGCACTCTTCGACCATCGATTGGGCACGCTCTCGTTGGCCGGCCGCGCCCGGATCTGCCTGGGCCAACTGTTGGGCCCAGCCGCGAACCAGGCCCAAGGGATTCCGCGTTTCATGGGCGAGTCCCGCCGCGGCTTGGCTCAGCTCGCGCAGATGCCGTGCTTCGACCTCCAGAAGCCGGGCCCGCCCGCGGGCTTCGGCCATCCGCACCGTCGCCCGCCACGCCAACGCCACGCAGACGAGCACCACCGCGCCGGCGGCAACGACCAGGGCGGCGGACCAGGCCGCCAGCCGAGATTGGGCGTCCGCCCCGGTGCGATCCAATAGCAGCGTGGCGACGAACGTTCCGCCCTGGGAAAAGGGACCCTCCGCCTCCTGGGCGTCGAGCCGCCGCCGTCGTCCAAAGCCTCGGCCGGGGCCCCGATCGGAGCCCTCTCCCTCGTCGCTCCAAGGGGGCCCCGTGGCCACCGGAGACAACTCGAGCCGTTCGACGCGCGCGAACCCGTCCTCTCGCCAATAGTCGCCCGCGACCTGGGGCCGATTCACGAGCAGTCCCGTGTTGCCGGCCGTGAGGAGCATGCCACCATCCGCGCCGGCGACGGTCACGGCCAGCACGTCTTCCGACTCGACCAGCCCGTCGAGCATGCCCTGCAACTGGTCCTGGAAGAAACGCCCCAGCCGGCGGTGGGATCGGATACCGCCGACCAGGGCGTTCATCACCGATTGCGACTGCCGATGCAGGATCTCCTGAGCGAGCTGCCGCTCGTGGCGGTAGCCGCGATACTGCCAGGCGGCAAAAGCGAGCCAAGCCAAGAGCAGCGCGCCGTAGATGAGCGGATGTCGCCAACGCATGATGCGGGTACGTCCAGCGATCGTAAGCTGCCACCGTGCCGAAGCACGCCGGTTGTTATTCTACACTGCCCTCATCGTGCGAAAACGACCGAGCCGCCGTTCGGCTATCTCTCTGCCCGGATCTTCTCGTAGTTGTCGCAGACGCCGTCGGCATCCTGGTCGAGGAAGGCCCAGCCCCGGCCCCAACCGAGGCCGCGTCCTGCCGCCTGACCAGGCCCCCCGCCGGGGCCGCCGGCCGGCCCCCATCCGGCGCCACGCCCGTAGCCGGCACCTCGGCCGTAGCCGGCACCTCGGCCGTAGCCGGCCCCGCGCCCCCATCCGGGCGCTTGGCCGTCGCCCCGGCCGCGTCCCTGTCCGGCCTCCCAGCCATAGCGTGGGCGAGGACCCCATGCTGGAGGCACTGCGTACCCAGGAGGGCCCACGCGAGGCGGCGCCGCACTTGGCTGCGCTGGGCCACCGGCGCGACTGGCCGAACCCGCGGGACCTTGCAGCCAGAAGGGACGGAGGATGTCATCGCGGAGCCGGATCGTCTTGCCGTCGAGCGTGAGCGACTTGGCCACGTGGTGATCCTCCGGCATCTTCTCCGTGCGGAAGGCCTCCACCGTCACCTTCTCGCCGGCACGCAACTGGTCGGCAATGAAGTCCACCGCGGCTGCCGGCCCGAGGTGGACGTTCAACGTGTCTCCCTTCTGCGTTTTCAGCAGGAAGTGGGTGCCGACGCTTGCCCGGCCCGACGACGTCTCGCAGGGCCCGGTCTCGACCTCCACGACCCTGCCGGAGAGCGAAACCACCTCCGGCTTGGTGGCCTCGCGTGCCACTCCAGCCGGGTCCCCCATCCCTTTCTGAGCGGAAGCGGCGGGCGCCAATGCCCCCCAGACCAACCCGAAGCTCGCCACAAGAATCGTCGCGTTTCTCATTCTCGTCCTCCTAACTCGATTCGACCTCGATTGGATGTTGTTCGTGCACGCTAGCAGACTGCCCTCCAAAGAAGGGGCGGCACCGTGCAACATTTTCGCGCGCCTTGTCGACGCACTGACACACTTTTGCAGCCCGGAACGGCCGGGCATCTCGCTTAACGCGTCTTCCGGATCGTCCTTCTCGAGGACCGGCGCGGAAAACGGTCGCGTATCACGCCTCGGCGGACGTCGGGGCATGCCTCAGGTCCGACTCGCATGGGCGGCCGTGACTTCGGGCCTCGTCCGGTCAATCCAGTTAGCAAATCGGGTGCCAAACGGCCAGCCGGGGAGGGAAGCAGCGAGTCGACGCCGCCGTTTCACCAGGCCGATTCCATGGCCCAGTCCATCGTTCAGCCTTCAGCCGTTCAGATGATCCCGTGCAGCGGCCTTCCGGGAGCGGCCAGCTCGTTGACCCGCCGGGTGACGTCCGGGTCTTCCACGAGCGGCGGGGCATGGCGAGGCTTGCTGCGAGCGTCGATCACCAGCGAGCCGAAGCAACCCCAGTGCTTGTCGACGAGGAACGACTCGATGCCGTACACGTCGGTGGCCGGGTTGCTCCGCGTGAAGGTCGTCCAAAGGAAGTCGTCGAGCTTCTGGGCGGCCGACTTGCTGTCGTCGACGATGACGATCCAGGGGAATCCGTTGATCGCGTCGGCCCGGGTGTACCCATCGCAGAAGCGTTGGACCGCCGTGTCGCGCTCGGGCGGCTCGGCGAGATAGGCCGGCCCCTGGACCACAAGAATGCCGGGCAGAACCACACGGGGACCGCCGAACCCCAAGTCTTCGGGGATCTTGATCCGGCTGTCGGTGCCCACGGGCTGGGTCCGCCGCGGCGGCCCGGCCACGGCGATCGCCAGTTTCGAGCCCTGATGGAGCGCGTCGCCCGTGTAGTCCAACGTGTCGATCGTGGTGCACGTCTGGAAGTGCAGGTTGCGGCGCCAATCGGCCCGCTCCAACACGTGGCGGAGGAATTCGTCCACGTCCCGGACGTCCAGCTCCGGATTGTCCTCTCCGGCCACGATCAACAGGTACTTGGCCAGCGACAACTGCCCGTGGCCCAATAGCGCGTTGGCCAGGGTCACCAGCTCCCGCGGCCGGCGGGGGTCCTCATAAGGCACGTAGCGTTCGGAGCCGATGGCCAGCAAGAGCGGGTGGACGCCGGCGGCGTCGACCGCGTGGACGGCCCGAACCCCGGGGATCGTCTTGGGAATCGCCGGCCCGACCAGCTCGTGGACCAGCTTGCCGAACATCGAGTCTTCCTGGGGCGGACGTCCTACCACGGTAAACGGCCAAACGGGGCGCTCGCGATGGTAGACGTGCTCGACGCGAATCACGGGGAAGTCGTGCCGGAGGCTGTAGTAGCCCAGGTGGTCGCCGAACGGCCCCTCGGGCAAGAGGCGTTTCGGATCGAGGTAGCCGGTGATGCAGAAGTCGGCCTCGGCGTGGATCGGCAACGAGCCGTGCCGGCAGATCATCGGCACGCGGCGCCGGCCCAGCAGCCCGGCGAAAGCCAGCTCGCTGATCCCTTCCGGCAAGGGCATCACGGCGGCGACCATCATCGCCGGCGGCCCGCCCACGAAAACGTTCACCCGAAGGATCTCCTCCCGGCGAATCGCGGCGGCGTGATGCGCGGCGATTCCGCGGTGGATCTGGTAGTGCAGGCCGACTTCTCGATTCTGCGCGTACTCTCCGCCGGAGAGCTGAACCCGGTACATCCCCAGGTTGGAGTGGGCCAATCCGGGCCGGTCCGGATCCTCGGTGTAGACCTGGGGCAACGTGACGTAGGCCCCGCCGTCGCCCGGCCAAGACTTCAGTTGCGGCAACTGATCGATGGTCGTCTCCTTGGCCAGCACGGGCCCGCTGCGGACCGTGCGCGGCCGGGCACACCGGGCCAGCCAGGGGACGTTCAGATAGAGTTTCGGGCGGCGCAGCACGTCGGTGGGGTCAACGCTCAACTCGACGAGCCGGGCCACCGTCTCCAGCGAATCGCGGAACAGGTGGCGCACGCGGTCCATCGTCCCAAACAGGTTGCTGACCATCGGAAACCGACAGCCCTTGACGCTGTTGAAAAAGATGGCCGGTCCGCCCGCCCGGTACACGCGGCGCTGGATCTGGGCCGCTTCGAGATTGGGATCGACGGGCTGCTCGATCCGGACCAATTGGCCGAGGGACGCCAGGTCCTCAAGGCACTGTCGCAGAGTTCGATATCCCATGGGGCCGGACTGCAAGAAGCACTGGCTGAAGGGAATGCCCTCCCGATGTCTCGACGACGACCCTGCGAGCGGAGCTCGCCGGAGAACGCGTCGAACCTGGCCCGATACGACGGTCAACGACCGTCCAGGTGCCTCTTCCCGGTCCGCGCTATCCCGATTTCGGCTTCGGCGTTTGCCGGGCGGTGCGCCGTCGGATTTGCTTCTGGAGATGTGCGAACCGCGTGGCGGGCATGCGCACGATCTTCTTCGTTTTCCGAGACGCGCCTTGGCTCTTGGTCATCGATACCATCCCACCATGGATCAAGCCCAATGTCCAGTGTAATTGATTGCGTCACGGTCGATAAGCTTCGCGTACCCACCGGAATGGGGGAGAGCGACGGTTCGGGTTGCGGCCCCGGCTTCGATGCCCCGCTGTAAGTCCTTACCTGCCAAGATGTTAGTGACGCAGGAGGGGGAGTCGAGTGAGAGACGGGCAGTGCGTCGATGCCTTGGATCTCTGTCCGCCCGACGCCCGGGCCGCGTGCCGCGCCGCCTTGTCGTATTCGGGCGACCTCGTACACTGACTCAGAAGAGATGCTTTCGCCGAATCCAGGAGACGACATCGCATGTCTGACGCACACGCGTGGGTAGTGGAAACCAGCCACGCCAGTTTCCAGCAGGACGTCATCGACCGATCTCGGGAAGTGCCTGTGGTGCTTGACTTCTGGTCCGAGCAGTGTCAGCCCTGCCGGCTGTTGGGTCCCCTCCTGGAGAAGCTGGCCGAGGAGTGTCAGGGGAAGTTCGTGCTCGTCAAGGCGAACACCGACCAGATGCCCGACGTGGCGGCCGCGTTCGGCGTCTCGGCGATTCCCGCGGTCTTCGCGCTCCGCGACGGAGCCGTCGTCGACCAGTTCCTCGGCCTCTTGCCCGAGCCCCAGATCAGGGCGTGGCTGGAAGCGATCCTTCCCAGCGAGGCCGAGAATCTGGCGGGCGAGGCCCAATCGTTGGAAACGACCGACCCGCAGGCGGCCGAGGCGAAATACCGGGAGGCCGTCAAGCTGAGCCCGAACGACACGTCTGCCCGCGTGGGCCTGGCGCGGCTGCTCTTGGCCCAGGACCGCGTGGAGGAGGCCCGTCAGGCAATCGAGGAGCTGGCGGCCGTCGGCGTATTGGACGCGGCTGGGGAGGCGGTTCAGGCGGAATTGACCGTCGCGCTGGAGGGCAGGGAGGCCGGCAGCGTCGACGCGTGCCGGGCCGCGGCCGAGGCATCGCCCGACGACCCGGACGTGCAGCTAAGGCTGGCCAAGTCGTTGGCCGCTCATGGCGAGCACCAGGAGGCGATGGACGTCTGTCTCCGCCTGATTCCCAAGGACCGCGCAGGCATCGGCGAACAGGCCCGCCAACTGATGGTCCGGATCTTCCACCTCCTCGGCCCAGAAAACGAGCTGACGGGCGAGTACCGTCGAAAGTTGACGATGGTGCTCTACTGAGCCGCGCCGCGCTCGCCGGCCCGTAGCTGGGAAAGCGTGGACTGCTCGCTGGTTGCGACGGCTCGGACCATCCGTGGCTCGCTGCCATGGCGCTGTACGAGGCATGCCGCTCTACCCCGGCAACAACGGCCCTTCTGGGGGGGTCGCAGGAGGCGTAGGTCGCGACTCGGGGGGCAATGGGGTGAACCGAGCGATCGTGCTTGTTATATTAGAGTCTCACACGACGTGTATCCCGCAGTCACGGAACAGGCGGATTCTCTCTCGGCCATGCCCTCGGTGGGCAAGGTACATTGTGACAATTCCCCCTTCGAGGCCGCTGTCCGGGTTGCCCTCGCAGAAGACACGAAAGCGAGTGAACGTGCGATCGCTGGCACCGTACAACCTGATGGCCTTGCTGCTGGTGGGCCTCTTGCAGGGTCCGGGCCCGGGACAGGAGACCGGGATCTCGCGGAGGCACCATCCCTGGGGCTGTCATGAGGTGGGGGCATGGACGCGCGTCCGGGTGGTGGCGCAGACGTTCGAGGAGAACGAAACGCTCACCAGCATCACCGAGATGAAGACCACGCTCAAAGGGCTTTCCGACGACGGGGTAACGCTCCTCGTCGAGTCGGTGGTCGAGGTAGGCGGGAAGCAGCTTCAAAACGAGCCGAAGACGGTCAAGCAGGGCTGGCACGGCGAGCTGGCCGGCCAGGACGTGAAGGTCACGCACCTGGGGAGCGGGGAGGTCGTGATCCGCAACCGGCGAGTTCCCTGCAAGATTCAACAGCTCGTGGTGGTCGGCCCGGCAGACAAAACGACCACCAAGATCTACTACTCCGACACGATGGAGCCGTTCATCCTCAAACGGGAAAGCGTGACGACGGATCTTGAGGGCAACGCGCAGCTCGGCGTCACGACGGTCGAAGTGATGGACGTCGACGTGCCCTGCCGCATCCTGGCGAGCATCCGGAACACGTTTCACGTCAAGGCGGTTCACACCAGCGGCGAGGGCACAACGACCACGATCGCTTTCACTTCCACGCGCGTACCCGGCGGCGTCATCCGCCACGACTCGAAGCAGCTCGACAAGGAGGGCCGGCTGATCGCACAGAGCTCGCTGGAGCTTTTGGACTATGGGCTGGAAGCCGAAGAAGGCACGGCCCTCCCGTTGGGCCTCCGTCGCCCCGGCCCTCCGTTTCGGCCGCACCGGTTGCCACCCTATCGACTCCGCGTGCCGCCCCACATGAGGCGCTGAGTCGCCCGATCTCTCTTGGCTCCGTCCGGCTCCGTCGCGACCATGGGTTCAAGGTCCATCGAACGGGAGGGGGCAGGGGCCATCCAACGCGATGGGTCAAGGTCCGTCCAACGGGATGGGGATCTGGCGCGTCACCTTCCCCGCCAGCTCGACGGGCAACTCGCCGATGCGCCGGGAGACGGCGGGGGCGACTTCGCAGTAGTAGTAGCCTCGTCCCTCGAATTCCAGCGGCGGCCGCACGCTCGACGTCCGGGTCAGGGCCCGAACTCCGAGGGCCGTGTGCACCGAACCGTCGGACAACTGCATGACCCAGAGGATGGCATCCACCCCCATCGCCCGAAGCAGGGTTGCCGCCAGCACGGCGAAGTCGTTGGCGCCGCCCCGCTGTTCCACCAGCGTTTCGATCGGGAATTTCGCGTACGGGGGCCGGTCGGGCGTCTGCCCGGCGTCGTCCGCCTCCGCGCGGCCGCGGGAGCCGACCACGCTCTCGGTGAACGCCAGCACGAAGCTCACCACGTCGAGGTAGGTGAGCCTGGCGGCCACGGACTTCTCGATCAGCAACCGAGCGCACCGGCGCACGGGGGGCGTCAGGCCGTCACGCACGTAGCTCCCCAGGACGTTGTAGTCCGGGGGGTGATCTCCGGGCTCGGGATGCTCGCGCCGGCGGAAGTCGTCGCAAGCGGCCTTCGGAACGCGCAGAGAAAGCGCGAACGAGGAGCCTCGCCCGTCCAGCGAGCTGAGGCTGTCGGCATACTGCCAGGAGTAGCTCAAAGCGACGCTCTCGCCCGGCTCGTCGTCGGCGACCGGATCGGCGTGTGCCGGCACGTCCGAGGGGGGCTCGAAGACGGGGAGCGGCGGAGGCCACGAGGAGGCCCGAACCGGCAGGGGAACAAACGCCAACAATCCCGCCGCCATCGTGAGCACCAGCCGGACCGGTTCGGCGCCTGCGACCAGGAGGACCGCGCCGGCCGCCGCCAAGGTCAGCAGCACAAGGAGCGGGAAATGCCCTTGCCCCCGGCCGGTGCCGATCTCCCACGGCGCGTCTTCGCTGGGAGACGGCTCCGGGTCGACGAACTCGCGGACAAACGCCAAGGCCGCCACGCCGCCGCCGATCGAGACGACAAACAGGACCACCAGCCAGGTGGCAGGCGAGAAGCCGACGATGGCGGAGAGGGCGTCGGCCAGCATCACCCCCAACGGCGACAGCCCGAGCACCAACACGGCAATCAGGGCGGGAACGAGGATCATGGTTTCGCCTCTCGAGCGTGGGTCGGTCGCTAGGTCGGGTCGTCCGGGGGATCCGACGGGGCCTTGTCCGGCCGGCGCTGGTGCGCCGGCGTATCCGTCGATCGCGTGCGTGGCTGCTTCGCGTCCGGCTCGTCCTCCCCGCACTCCACCGACAGGAGCTCCACGCGCGACACCACCACGACCGCGTTGTCCAGAGCGGATCGCACCGGCTCGGCCCGGAAAACCAGCGGCTCGAACTGACACAGCACGGGCGGGGCGACGAAGTACTTCCTCAGGCGTTCGCCATCGAGCAGCGCCTCGCGGACCACGGTCCCCTGCAAGAAGACAAGCGGCAACTCCTCGCCAAGCGGCTCCACGGCCCGCTGGACAATTTCCGTATCGGGCTGCCCCTCGCCCATATTGCGACGGAGCAGCATCCACAACTGATGGCGGGTCCGCAGCCGGTGGAGCAATTCCTTCCTGGCGAACTGAACCACCCGGTCTGCCACGACGACCGCGGCGATCTTCCCCTCCAACGCCTGGCGAACCGCCTCCTGGACCTCCGCGGAGAACCGCGACACCAGGTCGACGCCGAGGTGCCCGGCAAGCTCCCTGCCCACCAGGCACTCGTAGAACTCCTCCTGCCGCCACGGCTCGGGCAGGGGATAGATGAACCGCGGCTCGCACGGCGGCGGCACGTCCTCCGTCTGCTCGCCGAGCTTCTGCACCGCGTCCCCCATGGCGACGAGCACTTTGTGGTACCCGTCCAAGGCGGCCATCCGCGCGTTGCGGACGTTCTCGAACTCGGCCTGCATCTGGATGCAAAAGGCGAGTTGCGCCCGGGTCTCCGTGTCTTTCAGGGCTCGGTCGCGAACCGATTGGACGTGCGAAGCAGCCCGCCACCACGGAGCCAGGGAGACCATCGCCGTGAACAACGCGACGCACGCCAATCCGACCATCAGACCGGTGCGAAGGACCGACGGGTCCATGCCCGCGACGGCCAGCAGCAGAAGGACCTGGACGGCCAGCAGCACGCCGGCCCGGGCCACCAGACTGAGCAAATGGGGGATACCGGCCAGCGCACGGTTGAGCTCGGCGAGGCTGTCTCGGAGCGGACGGCTGTCGCCCCGCCGGACGTTCAACGTATACCGGTAGTGAACCCGGTCGGCCACGGCGTCGCAAAGGCGGACCGCCGCGCGCGCCCCGTCCGGCTCGGCGAACTCCCGGCTTAGCGCTTCGGGGATCCGCTCGGCCTGGCGCTCCGCGGCCGACCGAACGCCCTCCCCGACGCGCTTCAGCAGACGGGGCAGGCGGCTCTGCCGGACGAAGAAGTCCCACTGGTGCAGGTACTCGGCCCAGCGGGAACGGGGAAGCCGGCCCATCCGAGCCCCTTTGGCCATCGCCCCCAGGTCGACGGTCAGATTGAAATCCGGACCGGCCAGGGCGGGACACTCGGCCGAAAACGCACCCGGCCGCCGCCCCGACTCCACCAGCGGCTTGGCGTTGAACTCGGGGTTCTCAGGAAAGGCTTCGATCACGACGTCGGACGCCGGTTCCAGCAGATCATCCGCCCGGGGGAGCGCGCTGGTCGGCTCGCTCAGCACCGTACGCGCCAACAGCTCGCGCGTCAGGCGCGGGGCAAACCGGTCGGCGACCCGCTGGCAATCGAATCGCAGCGTGCGCAGCCCGAACGTCGACAGGCTCACGCCCGGCTTCGGCGGCCGGATGGTCAGCACTCGCGGCGCCTCGGGCGAGACGAGCACCAGATCGGCGCACAAGGCCGTGGCCACCGTCTCCGACAGCTCCTCCAACCGCAACAGGTCACCCGACTCCAGGCTCAGGGAGACCAGATGAACGGAGAGCCACGCCGGACGCGCCAACACGCGAAGCGGCTCGATCCAACCGCGAAGATCCTGCGGCGAGGTCCCCGGTTCGAGAAGTCGCCGTTGGTCGTCGAGGAAGAGGATCGTGAGGCAGGCGAGCCGCCGGGAGACTTCCGACAGGCCGCGGACCAGTTCCGCCCGCGCTTGCTCATCCATCAGCCGGGCGGCGGGCAGGATGAGCACGCCCTGCGGGGCTCGCTCGCCGTCGAAACGGAGCTGCTGGAAACACTGCCACCGCTCGCCCAACGCGTCCAGGCGCCGCCGGTCCTGATCGAGCGTGTCGTCCAAGTCGACAAGCCGGCCCAAAGCGAGTGGATCGCCCTCCAGCGGCCGGGGGCCGATGGCTTCGAGCAAGCCCGGGTCGATCTCGCGGAGCAGGCGCTCGAACGCGGCGGCCGTCTGGGCGCAGATCTTCGAGCCCGCGTCGAATCCGACCGTGGCCATGGCCACGGCCCGCTTCGAGTCGTCCAAAAGCTCGTTCGCCCGCAAGTGCGATGAGTACTCGGCCATGGTCTCGATCGTTCCCCTTCAGGGCTTGGCCCGAAACGTCGCCGGCGCCTCCCTTGCGGGCTGCGGCGGATCAGGCCGCTCCCGGGCGCAGCTTCTCGACTTGCTGGCGAAGCAGCTCCACCTCCCGCATCACCTGGTCGTAGTGGACGTCGCCGTGGCGCACGCGGTTGGGGAGCGACTCCAGGTAGTCGGCCAGCTCGCGCGAGACGGTTCCGTCGCCCGCCGCGTTGCGGAGCTCGTCGAACAGCTCGAAGATCTGCTTCACGGCCGGGCCGGTCTGGATGAAATGGGCCAGCGCTTCGCCGCGTCCTCCGTCGCCCAGCCGCCGGTCGCGCTTCGCCTTGGGCTGCTGCGCGAAACGGATGGTCCCCTGTTTCTTCAATTCCTGAAGCGACGCGCTATCGCTGCGCGGCTCGCGATTCTGAAAGGCGATCCCATCCCAATCCGAATTGACCGGTATCTCGTAAGTGACGCGGCCCCGAGAGCTTTCGCGCCGCTCCACGTTGAAGTAGTACCACCGCCCGCGGACCGCGATCCATCCGTAGGCCAACCCGAGCGCGAAGGCCAGCTCTCCCTCCGTGGCCCCTTCGACCGGCTCCAGCGACGGGATCTTGTCCACGGTCTTGCTGGGGAAGATGTGCACGGGGTGGGGGTCCTTCTTGCGCCACGTCTCGTAGGCCTTGCGGTATTGCGGCCAACTGAGCAGATAGTGGGGCCGTCCACCGTGCGAGCTGCGGACCGCGTAGATCCGCTGGCGGTCGAAGGTGGCCACGACGTGGACCGACGCCTGGTAGCGGACGTCCCGGGCCAGCTCCGCCTCCGACGACTTGATCGCCTCGTCGAGATACTTCTGGGCCCTGTCCTTGTCCATCTCCGGCACGCCCAGGATCACCGTGTCGGCAAACTGGCAATCGATCTTGCCGATCTCCGCCTGCCAGAGTGGTCGACAGGCGGCGATCGCCTCTTCCACGCGGGCCTGCGCCATCCGACGCACCTGGCGGTCCTCGTGCCCGAGCTGCTGCTCCAGCAGCTCGACGATGCTCACCTCCGGGATCCGCATGATGAAATGGTGGGCGACGGCTTCGAGAAGCTCGCGAGTCGTGTGCCGGTCGCGCCCGATCGCGGTCAGCACCGTGGCCTTATCCGCCCGGAGCTTCTTGGTCAGCCCGTCGATCAGTTGCGCCCCCGACAGCGAGTGATTCGCGAAGAACTCGGCGAAGAAGGCGGGCGTGGCCACGTCCACGTCGGCCGTCGACTCCGTGCTGATCGCCCGGCTCTGCGCGCGATTCTCGATCGCCAGCCGGTCCACCTCCGCCAGAAAATGCTCCGCCGCGTCGATCGCCTTCGTCAGCGTGTCGAGCCGTCGGTCGACGTCTTTGACCAGGCGGGCGACGATCTGGGCGGTCAGCCGTTTGGTCTCCGCCCGCACGCTGCAGTCTAGCGCCTTGAGGAAGGCCTGGGCCGTCTTCTCCTGACGCGGCTTGTCGGTCCCCATGCTGCCGAAGAAGGTCCGCAAGGGATCGGTTGCCGTCTTGGCGATCCCGGCCCATTCCGTGGCCTTCTTCCCGTCCTCCCGCACTTCCGCGGTGAGCTGCTTGGACGTCTCTTCCCAAATCTGCTTCAATCGCACGAGGAAGGCCTGGGCGCGCCGGAGCCCCCCTTCGGAGATCGCGTCGCCGATCTGCTCGTCCAAATCCTTCCGGGCTTTCTCCAGGAACGTATCGCGGTGGGAACTGAGATCCTGCTTGATCTTAGGCAGGTCGGCCGTATCCCATCGTTGCCGGGCGTCGTCGAAGACCGACGTGAACTTCGAGTCCTTGTAGTAGACCGTAACCTTGCCCGCACGCTTCTGGAACAGTTGGCCGACGTAGCCTTCCAGACTGGTCACCGCCGCGCGGCGGAGACGGCTGGCCAGGAGATCCGCGTCGGGCGACGGGGGCGTATCGATCTGGGCGCTCAGGAGCCAGTTGTTGACCGCCTCTTCCACCACTTCGCCCGCCCCGCTCAAATCCCCACCCAGAACCGTCTCGCTGACGAACGTGGCCAGTTGTCGGTAAACGCAATACCGTGCCAGACGCCTGACCGGGATCGCCAGGGCCGTGGCCCCCACCGTGCTGTAGAGGCGGTCGCGGCCGGTGCGTGGGCACGGCGCCAGACCGCTACTGGCCATGTTGTTGGCGTTGGCGGCAGCCATTTTCCCACCAACCGTGCTCCCCACGTCGGCCGTCACGTGCAGGGCCAGCGTGTCGAACACGGCTTCGGTCGACCCAAGATCCCGCCCTTCCGCGTCCTTCCGCTCGACGAAATAGGTGCGCTCGAAGAGAAGCTCGGGCACGGGGACGGTTCCTTCCTCAAGCCCCAACTCCACCCCGCTCCCCGAGGCGCCCGACGTTTGGAACGAGTCGATCTCCCGGATGGTCGCGTACGTATTGACCATCATCCGCTGGCGCTCCTCTCGCCTGCCGCGGACTTTCTCCTCGTACACGTCGGCCAGCGTCAGGAAGGCGGCGACGTCGGGAGACTGGGCCGCCAGCTCGTGTCGCAGGATGGCCGCCACGTCGATCACCGTGCTCGACCCCGTCCCGCCGCAGACCGACCCCACCAGGATCACGTAGAATCGATTCTGCAGCTTGATCTGCACGTTGCCGGTGAGTCGTTGCTTCAGGGCTGCCCATTGGTAGATAAGCTCGCCCACCGCGCCATGGAGCTTGTTGATGAATGCGTCGTAGTTCGCATAAAGCGCCAGCAGGCCCAAGGGGCGCACTTGGAACGCGCCGGGGAGCTTGCAGGCCCCAATCCTCCGCAGTCGCTGCAAAATCTGGCTGTTCCCCAGATCGAGCCGCCTGGCCAGCCACTCGTGATGCTCCGGGCTATTCAGCACCGTGCGGGCGCGGGTCATGCTCAGGTAGCAGAACTCGTCGTCTTCGAACCCTTTCTGCTCCGTGTCGTCGGTATCGACGACCAGGAAGCGACACACGTTCGACATGCCCAGCCAACGCACGCGCGGCTTCACTCGCCGCAGCACGGAGGCCCCCGTGCCGCCGAGACCGACAAGCAACACGGGACACGCCGTGCGCGCCTCCGACTGTTCGGCTTCTCCCAACAGTTGATCGATCAGATCGTCGCTCTCCCCTAACGCGGTCAGGCTGGAATCACCTCTCGCCATGGCCTATGCCTCCGTGGTTGTGTGCGAATAGATTGTTCACCCTGTTTTGTGCAACGGACGGTTCGTGCCCCGGGCCGGGCTCGACCATGCGGCTTCTACTCACGTCTGATACCGGAACAGGTATCCGCTCTGCTGAACGTCTTGCCCCGGCTCCAAGGTCACCGTGCCCTCCGACTTGTCTCCGCGGTCCAACGCCAGCTCGTACGACTCTTCGAGGCTCGTCGGGTCCACGCTTTTGGTCAAGGTGGCCGTCAAGCCTCGATCCCGATCGGCGGCGGGAGCGTCGGGAGGAAGCGACTCGGCCGGGAAAAACGCATAGGTCGCGCCTTCCCCGGAGACGACAAACGCCCGCCACGCGGCTCCCGCCGGAACCACCGGCTTGCAGGAGATCGACCCGGTCAGCACCGACAACTCCCCAAGCAGCGCCGCCTGCCTGAGGTAGCGCAGGCCGAACCACCCGGTCGCTACCGCGGCGGCCAACAGAAGGATCACCAACGGAAGTAACCACCACAGATTCTTTCGCACCGGCCCCAGCGGCGGCTTCACCACGATCGGGTCATCGAGCGTGTACCTGGAAACCGCGAACTTCTCCGGCCCCTCGGCGGTCAACGTCGGAGAGTAAGTGCCCGGGCCATACGTGTGGTCGACGTCGCTCAGCGACTCCTGGACCACCGGCGACGAGCCGTCGCCGAAATCCCAGACGTACCGGGCGACCGTGCCGGTCGTCTCGTTCGTGAAGTGAACGTGCAGCGACTCGCGACCTTTGCGTTGGTCGATGGTGAATCGCGCCTCGGGCGGAATCCGGCCCGACCCGACCTCGACCGGTTTCTGCGCTTCGTCCTTTCCGCTGGGGCCTTGCACCACCAACGTCACGGTGAACTTGCCCGCCTTGGTGAACGCGTGCTTCACGGATTTCCCCGCCCCCTCCGCCGCATAATTGACGTCCACCGGCTTGCCGCCGTCGCCGAAGTCCCAACGGGCCGACGTGACCACGCCCTTGGACTGGTCCGTAAACACGATCTCTCCCTCGATCGTCGCCTCCGTGGTTCCGATCACGAAGTCCGCCTCCGGCGCCGCGTGGGGCATCACCTCCACCGGCTTCGATTTCGCATCGCTCCCGCCCGGCCCCTCGGCCGTGAGCGTCACCGTGTAAGTCCCCGGCTTGGCGTACCGGTGCGTCGGATCCCGCTCGCTCGCCGTCGGCGAGTCGTCGCCGAAGTCCCACGTCAGCTTCTCGATCAGGCCCTGCGAGCGGTCGAAGAACTGAACCGCTTGGCCGACCGGCACGGAAGCGGGCGTCGTGAAATCGGCCTTCGGCGCCTCCGGCGGCATCACCTCCACGGACCTCGACACGGAATCGCCGCCCCCGGGCCCGGTCACCGTCAACGCGACCTCGTACTTCTTCGCCGCCGCGTACTTGTGAATCGGGTCGCGCTCCGTCGACGGGTCCGAGCCGTCGCCGAAATCCCACGAAAACCCCTCTATCGAACCCCGCGAGCGGTCGAAAAACTGAATCGACTCGCCCACCGGGATGGAGGCCGGTGAGGTGAAGTCGGCCTTCGGCTTCTCCGGCGGCACGATCTCTACCGGGCTGGATTTGGGCGTGCTGCCTCCCGGCCCTCGCGCGGTCAAGGTCACCGTGTACGTCCCCGGCTTCGCATACCGGTGGACCGGATCGCGCTCGCTCGACGTGGGCGACTCGTCGCCGAAGTCCCACGTCAGCTCCTCAATCAGGCCCTGCGAACGGTCGAAAAACTGGGCCGGCTGGCCAACCTCCACCGCTGCCGACGGGGCGATGAAGTCGGCCTTCGGCGGCTCCGGCGGCTTGACGCGGACCGCCTCCTCCAACGCGTACTCGTCCTTGTTCCCTTCCGAGTCCGTCACCGTCAGCCGCACCGTGTACACCCCGGGCTTTGCGAACGGGTGGACCGGGTGCTGCTCGGTCGAGGTCGTGCCGTCTCCGAAATCCCAGGCGAAAGCGTCTACCGACCCCTGCGATTCGTTGACGAAGTAGACCGGCGTGCCTGCCGGCACCTCCTCCGGCGGCTTCTTGAATTGGGCCTTGAGCGGGACCTTGTCTACCACGGTCACTTGGTACGTGACGCTATCGGTTTCTTCGCTCGGGCTGCGGATCTCCAGCACCACCGCGTATTGTCCCGGCTTCTGATAAACGTGCACCGGGGCCTTGAGGCCGCTCTTGGCAGTGCCGTCGGCGAAATCCCACGAGTACTCGCGGATCACGCCCCCGGAATGATCCACAAGCTGGACCTCCTCGCCGACCACCGGCTGCCGTGGGTGCCAACTGAAGCTCGCCTCCAGGGGAATGATTTCCGACGGCGAAAGCGACGCTTGCATCCGGACCCCATAGGTCGCCAACACCCGCTGGTAGTCCGACCGCAACGTGAACCCCAACGTCACGTACGTCACCCGGCCCCGGTCTTTGATCAATTCCTTGTGGCGCTCGAGAATGGCGGCCGGGTCGGGCGCGGTCGGGTCGTTGTCTTCGCCGTCCGTGTAGACCAGCACCCTCGCCATCTTGCCCGGCGTGGCCGCCACCGACTGACTCACCTTCTCCAGCACGAAGGCCAGCGACCGCCACAAATGGGTCTGCTTCCCCTTCGCCTCGAACTCGCCGAAGAACGCGCGGAGTTGTTGGCGCTGGTCGTTGCCCAGGATCACTACCTGGGGCCCTTCCCGCACGTCGGAATCGAACGTGTAAATGACCACTTCGGTTTCAGCGGGGAGCGAGGCGCAGAAGTCACCCAACTGACGCTTCACCACCTCCAGCTTCGATTCCTTCCAATCCTCGGGAACCTTGGGTGCCCGGGGCGTTTCCGTCATCGAGGCCGACGTGTCGATCAGCAGGTAGTACGCGTGAGGCCGGTCTTGCGCTGAGGCGGTAAGCCCCAAAAGCGAAATCAACGAGGCGACGAGCACATACCGACGGAGTCCCGGCTTTGCGGACATGATCGATCAACCGAAGTGATGTGACGGTGATGAAGCAGAGAGTCCCCCTTAAGAGTCCACAATATCCCCCCCAACCCGTACCGTCAAGGGTCCCCTTGGCAAACTCGGGTCCGACTCAGTCCCCCTCACGTGCGGGGGAACGAGAGACGTTCGCCCCCGTCGGCCGGCGACACGCGCTTCTCCGCGATGCAACCCGCGCCGTTAGACCTTGCCTGTCCGTTACGGCTTGCCATCCAGGCCCGTCCGAGGCCCTCCCCGCCTGCCGTCGCGCTGGCGGCTTGCCGATCAAGGGCCGACAATCGTGCCGCCGAGATGAACCAGCGCCGCCAGCAAAATCAAAACGCCCGCCACGATCACCATCCACGCGATCGAACGGAACACCCGGGCGCAAACCACTAGTACGACGATCGCGCCCACGCCGAGAGCAACCAACAGATAGAAGCGTTCGGGCACGGTGGGCGGCAAGGTCCGCTTTGCGGCTTCGATCTCCGCGCCGTCGACGAGCGGCGGCCGATCAGCTCCCGTTGGACCGCTGCGGATGCGAACGCCCAGATTGCCCGGCACCCACCGGTTCAGCGAATCCACCTGGAATCGGCTCGACTCCGGGATCTCCGCAGCGTGCTTCCCGTCGATCCGCAACTCGGCCAGGACCGCGCCGTGGCGAACGTCGGTTTCCTCCACTTCGCCGACCTGAACGGAGCCGAGCACGACCCGATCGCCCGGTCTCAGTTCGGAGACTCCATCCCCGTAAAGCACGACGTGCACGTCGTGCGAGTCCCGGCCGCCCGGAAGCCGACGCACCACCTGCCACAACACGGAAAGCAAGGCAAAGGCGGCAATAGCGATCAGCAGATAGCCAACCACGCCGGGTATTTCGAAGCCGCGTTCTGCCGACGCGAAGAATTCTTCCGGGGAGTCTTCCCCCAGGTGAGGTTCTGAGTCCGACATCGCACGTCACTCCCGCCTATCGATCGACCGGCCGTTTCCGCGATCCGCCAACGTGGAGAGTCCAACCTCGCTCAGCCGTTTGCCTCGCATGCCGCGCCCGGAACCTGCGGCCCCCACGCTGCCTTGGGAAACAGACGGCGCCTCTGGAAATGCCTGCCCGCCTCCCCATGCCTCGCCGACCCGCCCGTCCGGGCCAAAGGCCCCCGCCGAATCGAATGACGTGACGATCCTCTCCTTTCCTTCCAGCATACTCGCCGGCACGTGGGATTGGGCGAAAGAAACGCAGCTCAGGCAGCCTCCGTCAGCCTGTCCGACCACGTGGCGCCGCAACACGGCAACCACGGTCTGCGGCGATGACTTGCCCCCTCTTCCGCTCTCCAGAATTCCCCAGAGTGCTCTTGATGATCGCGATGTGGCCCGATACCGGGCGTCTGTGCGCCGTAGCCCTTCGCCGCCCGAGTCGTCACGCCTTGGTGGCCCGAGTCGTCCCTTGTGACCCCTTGCCCGATCTCGTACCCTACGCTCGGCGGAAGAGTCAGCTACACCTCTAGTGGGGGTTGCGGGAACCCAGTCCGTTCGGTATGGGTAGAGTAAGCTTCGGCATCAAGCCGATTCGCGCAAAGAGGTTGGGGACGTAGCTCAATCGGGAGAGCACCGGCTTTGCAAGCCGGGGGTTGGCGGTTCGAGCCCGCTCGTCTCCACTGGTGACGGCCCGTTGACGGCGAATGTCAGCGGGCCTTTTGTTTTGAAGCGGCAAGCACTTGCGTCGAGCGAACCTGCCCCGTCCCGCTGGTCATCCTGCCGTGCCATTTTGACGGGAATTGCCCCTGATTTGCTCTGCTTGTCGGGGTTCAGCCCAAGCCCTGGTACAAGCGCTGGCACAAGCCGAGAGGAGCCTTTATTGAGCCTTGCATAGCCAATGAACGGAGGGCTTCCCCCGGAAGCCCGGGTTCCGAGCGCTCGGTCCGGTTCGGGTGATCCTTGGCGACGCAAACACCAACAACACGGTCGCGATCCGGTCGGCAATCGCCGCGCTTGTCAGCACCCGGCCGATCATCGGCTATCCGTGGTTCCTCGCAAGGCCGCTCTACCGGCCCGCCGGGAACCACGGCCGGCGCGGATGGTTGCTTTCGCCAACCGACTCGTTTAGCATCAGGCGGAAAACAAGTTCCCGATTTCGGTAGCAGGCACACGCCGTGTGCCGTCCGCCGGTTACGGCACACGGCGTGTGCCTACTACTTCGGAAATGCGGAGGTTATTCTTCGGCCAATCCTTAGCATCTTCCTTGGGAGGTGTCAAACCATGAAGAATGCGTACGAAATATCGAGGCGTCAGTTCGTTGCCCGGGCAACGGCCGGGGTGGGGGGGCTGTCCGCGTCCCTCGCCGCGTCGGCGGGCCAGGTGCCCTCGCCCCGGCCGGAGGATGCAGCGGCGGAGCCGAAACGTCCGAAGGTGAGGGAGCTCGACGAGTTTCTTCGATCGCTCGATCCCGAAGCCCGGGGGCCCAACAGTCCGGATGGTCTGATCTGCGGAGATCCGGAGGCGGAGATCCTCGCGGCGGGCACCACCTGGATGGCGTCGATGCAGGTCCTCGAAAAAGCGGCCGCCCAGGGGATCAACCTGATCGTCACCCATGAGCCCACGTTCTGGTTTCACGGGACGCCGCGGAGGCCCGAGCTCAAGGCGTGCGAACAGAACCAGGTCGACGTTTCGTTCAAGACGCAGTTCATCGCCGAGCATGGCATTGCCATCATCAGGGCGCACAACTGCTGGGATCTTTACCCGAAGTGCGGAATCGAAGCTTCCCTGCAAGCCGCGCTGGAGCTGCCCGACCCGGTGCACTACTTCGGCGGCTATCATCATCTCTACCGGATCCCAAGGACGAACCTGGAGAAGCTGGCCCGTCACTGCAAGGCGAAAATGGGCCTCGCCAGCGTTCGGGTCAGCGGCGATCTCGCCAAGCCGGTGGAGCAGGTCGTCATGGCCTACGGCTCGTCGAGCAGCACGGAGGCCTACTACCGGTTCTGGAAGCAGGGGGCCGACGCGGTCATCTCCGGAGAGCAGAGCGAGTGGGCGACGGTGCGCCCGGCCATCGACATGGGAATGGGCCTCATCGAGCTGGGCCACTCCAACACGGAGGCCTTTGGAATGAAAGGCATGGCCCGGCTCTTGCAGGAGCATTTTCCCGGGCTCCGCATCGAGCACCTACCGACCGGCGATTCGTTCCAGTACCTCTGACGCGAGGATTGCGATGGCCGTTCCACGCGGCGGCTGACCCACCGGTCGCGGCCGCGTCGCCGCCCGGTTCGCCGTCACAACATGTCGAGCGGGTCGACGTCGACGATCCACTGGATCTCCTCCGGCCGTTTCAGCTCGGCGGTCGCTTCGCGGACGCACGTGCGGAGCTTCTCGCCGTCCGGGCCCTGGATTTGGATCTGGAAGCGATACTTGCCCCGCAGCTTGCTGAAAGGGCACGGTGCGGGGCCGAGCACCCGGGCTTGGGCTCGGTGACGATCGAGCGCGGCCCTGAGAAGCTCGGACACGTGAGCGGCGAACTGGGCGGTCGCCTTCTCGGCCGGACCGCGGATGACCAGGCGAATCATTCGCGAAAACGGCGGGTAGGAGTACGTCTTGCGAATGGGCACCTCGGCCCGGGCGAAGGCGACGTAGTCGTGCCGGACCGCCGCCTGAATCGCCGGATGCTCGGGATTGAACGTCTGCACGAGCACCCGGCCCCCTTTCTCGCCGCGCCCGGTCCGCCCGGCCACCTGCGTGACGAGCTGGAACGTCCGCTCGGCGGCGCGGAAGTCGGGCAGGTGCAACGCCGTGTCGGCGTTGATCACGCCGACCAGCGTCACGTTGGGGAAGTCGAGCCCCTTGGCGATCATCTGGGTGCCGAGGAGGATCCGCACCTCGCCGGAGCGGAAGGCGGCCAATGCCCGCTCGTGGGCCCCGCGGCCCTGCATCGTGTCGGTGTCCATGCGGAGGCAGCGGGCGTCCGGGAATCGCCGTTTCACGTCGGCCTCCAAGCGCTGGGTGCCCAGCCCTCCGTAGCGGATCCCGGCGAAGTGGCACTTGGGGCATTCCGTGGGGGACGGCACCTGGTAGTCGCAGTAGTGACATAGGGCGATCTCCTCGGTGCGATGGTGCGTCAGCGCGATCTCGCAGTCCGGACATCGCACGACCTCTCCGCACGCCGGGCACTGGATGTGCGTCGAGAACCCCCGCCGGTTCAACAGCAGGATCACCTGCCCGCCTTCGGCCAGGGCCGCGCGCACGGCCACGTGGAGCTGCCGGCTGATGGCCCCGTGGAAGCCGCGCGTCGCCGCGTCGCCGCGGAGGTCGAGCGTTCCCACCGCCGGCATCGGGCGCCCCAGCACCCGCCGCGGCATCCGTACCAGCTTGTACTCGCCCGATTGGGCCCGGTGCCAACTCTCCAGCGACGGCGTGGCCGAGCCGAGCACCAGCGGGATGCCCTCCATTCGGGCGCGGGCGAAGGCCACGTCCCGGGCGTGATACCGCGGCGTGATCTCCTGCTTGAACGACGTCTCGTGCTCCTCGTCCAGGATGATCAGGCCCAAGTCGGTTGCCGGAGCGAACACGGCGCTTCGGGCCCCGACGATCACCTGCACCTGGCCGTCGGCGATCCGCTGCCACTGGCGGTGACGGTCGGCGTCGCTCAGATGGCTGTGCAACACGGCCACCCGGGGAAAGCGCGAGCGGAACCGCTCCACGGTCTGCGGCGTCAGACTGATCTCCGGCACCAGCACGATCGCCTGGCGACCGAATGCGACCACCTCCCGGATCGCCTGGATGTAGACCTCGGTCTTGCCGCTCCCGGTCACGCCGTGGATGAGGATCGTCTGGTGACGCCGGGCGTTGAGCGCGTCGACGATCACCGAGAGGGCGGCTTTCTGGTCGCGATTGAGCGTCAAGTAGGCCTCCCGCTCCACGGTCGGCTCAGCGGGGCCGGCCCCTTGGACCCGCTCGGAGCGGGCCACGATCAAGCCCTTCCGTCTCAGCGCATGGATCGGCGCCACGGTGCACTTGGCCGCGCGGGCCAATTCGGTCGACGTGAGAGGACCGTCGGCCTCGGCCAGGGCCTTGATCACCTGGGCCTGCTTCTTGGGCAACCCCAGCTCGTGGACTCGACCGGCGACCTCCGGAGCGAGGCTCAGCGCGGTGACCTTTCGTGTGCCGGCCTGGGCGCGCACGCCCGCCGGAACCACCGCTTCGAGCACTTGTCCCCAATCGCACAGGTAGTGGTCGGCGATCCACTCGGTCAGTCGGAGCATCGATCCGATCAGCAGACTGCGACGATCCACCACGCTCCGGAGCGGCTTGAGCCGCCGGCCGCCCGACGGCTTCGTCGCCACTTGCACGCAATAGCCGGTGACGATCCGATTCCCTCGCCCCAAGGGTGCCCGAACCCGGCGGCCCGGCTCCACCTCGTCGACCAGCTCGTCCGGCACCAGGTAGTCGAACCGGCCGCTCGGCCCGCCCACGAACACCAGCGTGGCGACCCGCTGCTCCGCCTGATCGGCCATCTCCCAGGGCTCGGGCTCCTTGTCGAACAGGCTCTGTTGTTGGTCGGGCATGGGGAGAGTTGGGAGTTGGGAGTTGGGAGTTGGGAGTTGGGGGAATCGGCGGATGTCCGTTGTGCCCCTTCTGAGCACTGCAAGCGCAATATAGGGCCGGGCGGCCGGACAATGCAACGCTCGCGGCGGCGAAGGGCAAGCGGACGTGCGATTCGGGGCCGCGCGTCCTGAAGCCCCAACAGGCGTGGTGACGCCAACGCAATCCGGCGGCAAATGATCGACCGGATCCTCGAGCTCCAAGGCGCGGATTGACCGGCCGACGGCGCACCCGGGCTGGGGCCGGCGTTTGCAGCGGGCGCTGTGCGCGGGTCACTCTGTGCGCAAAAAAAGCGCCGGGAGCGCCAAAAAGGGGAGAAAGGCGCTCCCGACGGGTTCCCTGGCGAACCAGAGAACGGGCCAGCACGTGCACCGTTGGGGGGGAGGCTAGAGCACGGGCACACTCCCGGGGGGAAGCAGTTCGGTAGTAGGCGAATCGAAATCGAGCGCGTAGGCGAAATCCGCGGCCGACGGGGACCACGAAAGCGCCGACTCCCAGTCTTGGGGCTCGACGCGCTCGAGGTTCCTTGCCACGTCGCTGGTCATTGCCACGTCGTTGGTGAGCTGGAAGTCGCACGCCGCGGCGGCCATCCCGACGCCAAGCACGCAGACGATGCCCAGGGCAACCAGTGCCGTGGCAAACAGGCCGGCGCCGAAAAGTGTCAAGCCGAGGCTTGCGAGAATCTTCATGGGTCTTGCTCCGTTGGCCTGCCCCGTCTCCGACCTTCTATACCCGGCCGCCGGCTCCATCCTGCGCCGATGGAGGATTTTTTTCACATGACGCCGGAGTATCTGCCGTAAGTGCTTGCTTCCAAACGGCTTAGGAGCGGACGAGAAACGACTTCCCCATTCCCCCGCCGGCCTTGTGCCGGTGGGAGGGGGTTTGGGAACTAACCGCGATCGTCGTCAAACCCTCTTCCGCCGCCACGAGGCCGGCGGGGACGGGTCGAGAAATGCGCAAGTTATTGTCCGGCTGATCCTTAGCGGCTACAGTAGCGACAATCGCAGCGTGCGACCTTGACTGACTCAACCTGGCAAGCCGGGACACGGACGATGCGTTTGGGACTGTTTGGCGGGAGCTTCGACCCGGTGCACTACGGACACCTGCTGCTGGCCGAGTGCTGTCGCGAGCAATGCCGGTTGGACGAGGTCTGGTTTCTTCCCGCGGCGGTCCCTCCCCACAAGCAGGACCGCCGGTTGAGCCCGGCCGAGGCGCGGGTCGAGATGCTCCAGTTGGCGATTGCCGGCCACGAGGCGTTCTCCGTGAATCGGTATGAGGTCGATCGCGGCGGCGTGAGTTACACGGTCGACACGCTCCGGCACGTCCGCGATGAATACCCCGAGGGGGAGCCGTTCCTGCTGATGGGGGCCGACATGCTCCATGACCTGCCGCACTGGCGCGAGGCCGACCAGATCTGCCGGCTGGCGATCCCGGTCGTCGTCAGCCGGCCGGGGCCCGGGCAACCCAATTTCGACTGCCTGGCCGGGCTTGCCCCCCCGGAACGGATCGCGCTGGTGCGGCAGCATGAGGTCGACATGCCGCAGATTGAGCTGAGCAGCAAGGAGATTCGGCGTCGCGCGGCGGAGGGTTTGAGCATCCGCTATCAGACCCCCCGGGCGGTAGAGAAGTACATCGAGACGCATCAACTCTATCGTTGAGGCCTCAGGCCACCCGGGTCCCCAACGTGTCGCCGCGCAAGCTCAGGCGCTTTTGCGTACCGCCAGCAGCTCGCGCAACGGATGTGGCATCGGCAGCGAGACGGCGGCCGGCTCCCGTCGCAGAACGTCCAGCAGGAGCTCCAGTTGGTCCAAGGGCCCCACGGCCAAGTCGAGGAAGACCAGCTTCTGGCCGCGGATCTCGCAGTCGCCCCCCCCGCTGCCGTCGAGCCATTCCTGCCGTACCCGATACCCTACTTGCTCAGCCAGCGCAATCGCTGCCTCCAAGAGTTCTACTGTGTGCATCCCAGCTTCTCCAGATCGCCAGCCGCCGTGCCGAACGAGACGAAGTCCGGCGGATTATATCGGCTTGCGTTTCAGTTGCCGAGACGTCTTCGACGATACGGTCCATACAGGCTAACCCTTTACACTACTTAGAGTTAAGACGCGGCCTTCCGGTAAGGCAGTGAGAACAACGGCAACCGGATAAAGCGGCGAGTCTGGCATCGTCAACGCAGATTTAACGGTCAGGAGCTTCAGCCAAGACGGAAAGGCTGTCCGTAGTGACCGCACGTGCCGTCCCGGAGCCCGCCGGGGCGCGCTACGTCGCCGCAAGGAACCGATGAATCGGCTGAGTACGGGCGAGCCGGTTGCTACCAGCGCATTGTCGGACACGTTTCGAAATCGGAGGTACCCGTGACAACCGCCCCAGACAGCGACGGCCCGAGCCTCGAGCAACAGAACCAGATGCTCATGCAACAGTTGATGCAGGCGCAGAAACTGACCGCGCTGGGCGAGCTGGTCGGCACCACCACGCACGAGTTCAACAACATCCTGATGACGATCCTCAACTACGCCAAGCTCGGGCTCCGCCATAAAGATGCGCCCACCCGGGAGAAAGCATTCGAAAAGATCCTTGCGGCCGCCAATCGCGCGGCCAAGATCACCAACAGCGTGCTGGGCATCGCCCGAAATCGCTCGGCCGGCCAGGAAGCCACCGACCTGATTGCGTTGGTCAACGACTCGCTGGTGCTCCTGGAACGGGAGATGAACAAGTTCCGCGTCAAGGTCGACCGACGGTTCCAGCCAATCCCGGAAGCCTACGTCAACGGAAACCAAATCCAGCAGGTCTTGCTCAACCTGCTGATCAACGCCCGACAGGCCATGCCCGGCGGGGGTCGGCTGATCATCAAGCTGCTCTACGACGCCGAAAACGAGATGATCGACCTCGTGGTCCGCGACTACGGCTCCGGCATCCCCCCAGAGAAGCTCCCGCACATCTTCGATTCCTTCTTCACCACCAAGACGGGCCCCGACTCCAGCGGCAAGGGGGGCACCGGCTTGGGCCTCTCGATGTGCAAGGAAATCATCGAAGCCCATCACGGACGGATCCGCGTCGACAGCACCGTGGGCAAGGGCACCGCCTTCACCCTGAAGCTCCCCACCGTCGCCAAGGCCGCTCCCCGACAGCCGCCGCGAACGCTCCCCCTCGCCACCCAACCCAATGTCCCCAATCAACCGACCGTGGGCACAAGCTGACGTGAGCTGAGCGGCGCCAACCGCAGCCGCCCGACGCCGCACGCCCGGCCGGTTGTGGCACAACCTATCCCGGCCCGCCACCCGGTTGCCACGTGCCGGTCGGTTGGCTTCCCGGCGGGTCCGTTGCCGGCGGGCACGGAAGCGGCAGGACTCCCGGCGGGGCGACCTGCGGGCCGAGCGTCTGGATCGGGGGTCCCGTCGCCGGCCCCCAGACGGGCGCGCCCACACCCGCTCGGGCCATAAGCTGTTGGATGATCCGCTGCTCCAGCGCCGTGTCGCGGCCCATCGGGATCCAGTCCTCGTGGATCTCCTGCTCGCCCACCGCGCTGACCACCCGCGTCAGCGACGAATCGTTGCGGAAGGTCGCGGCGCCGGCCGTCGCGTGCATCGGCTGGACCACGTCCTCCAGCTCCTTGAACACGGCCACGTCGACCAGATAGCCGCCCTGGGCCGGACTCACCCGAACCGTCGCGTGGCGCCGGATCGACTGGAGCGTGCTTTCCAGCTTCTCGTAGGGGTTGGCCGAATCGCGTCGCCAAGGCTCGAACATGGTCGAGCCGACCGCCGGAAACGTGTCCAGACGCCCCTCGGTCACCACGTTGCCCACCAGCCGCACCGGCTCCTCCTGCTCGATCCTGAAGTAGTCGTCCACCACGTCGACCACCGTCTCCCAGGCAAGCTCGTGATCCCTCACGGGCAACAGCACCGGGTTGTTCTGGAAGACGTTCGTCGTCTCCCACACCGGGTTCGTCACCGGCGGATTCACCGCGCAGCCGGCGGCGGCAAGTAGCGCTAGTCCAACCGCAATGAAGCGACGCATCACGACCCGTTGACGGCGAGGGTTTAGCCCGGAGGAGGGGGGCTATGCCAGTCCATATGGTGCCCCGAGAAACATTTGGGGGCGTAGTTTCCCAAGATGCCCCCCCGGCTGCAAGGTCAACTCGGCCCGCCCGACTCTGCCCAAGCTGCGCCCCCCGCCAGCTTGCCGCGGGCCGGGCCGCGCTGTTTTGGTCAACGAATCGCCGTTTTTCCGTGTTGGGGGTCCCGGTCGGCGGTTGGGTGCCTGGGGTCGAGCGCAGCGAGCCCCCAGAATCCCAAGACTGCATGCGCCCCTCGCCCGACCGCCAGCCACCCTCGGCCTTCTGCTCGACCAAATGCCCTTTCTCCATGTTCGGCCTTCCCTCAGGAAATCCGCCCCGTCCTCCGTCGCGGCTTCTCGTCACGACAACCGCGGCGCAAGCGCCCCGCGTGCCACTTCGAGTCCAGCACACATCGCAGGGCACCACGATCCCTTGTCCATCCTACCGCCCCCGCCGACGCCAATTCGACCCCAAGAACCGGCCACCCGCCGAACGGGGGATGCGGGGCAAAATGACGAATGTGTGAGGATCGGCAGAAAAGCAGCACCCGCCCACCCGACGCGGCCCCGTCGCACCTTGTCTTGTTCGCCTTCTTTCGCGAGAATGACGAGTCCGCCACAATGATGCTCTCTGGGCCACTGATTACCGATGATTGGGATTGATCTCTTTTCTGGCGCTGGCGGCATGAGTCTTGGCGCGCGGTGCGCGGGTGTTGATGTTGCGCTAGCCGTCGAGTGCGATCCCCATGCAGCAATGACGTATGGTGCAAATCACCCTGCCACGGCTGTTTTCAACAATGACATTCGGAAGCTAACTGCTCGGAGGATTCGAGGTGTTGCCAAGAATGGCGCCACGACGATTGTCTTCGGAGGACCCCCCTGCCAAGGATTCTCCTACTCGAATGTGAGAACGCGGTCGGCGCAAAACCCGGAGAACTGGCTTTTCACGGAATTCGTGCGAGTCGTTCGCGTCTGGAAGCCGGACTGGGTCGTCTTCGAGAACGTCAGGGGCGTCGTGAACACGGCGGGCGGCATATTTGTCGACTATGTGGTCGAGCACTTGGTGAAGTTAGGATACGCCACAACACACGGCGTGCTGAACGCGATGGACTTCGGAGTCCCCCAAGATCGAGCCAGGTTCTTCCTCGTCGGCTGCCGGTGTGGGATAGCCCCCAAGCTGCCTGGACGAACGCGTCGGAGAACGCCAACCGTTGCCGACGCAATCTCCGATCTTCCGCGACTCGATAATGGAGCTTCCAAGTCCTGGATGCCGTATGGCGACAATTCACCTTCCTTTTACGCCCGGCGCCTGCGCAATGGGAGACACAGGAGCCCGAACCACTTAGTCACTCGGAACAGCCGCCTTGTCGTTCGGCGGTATTCGCATATTCCGGCTGGCGGCAATTGGGAGGATATTCCTGGCCGACTGATGCGCAACTACGCCGACAGGATGCGCTGCCACACCGGCATTTATCATCGTTTACGACCTGACAAGCCGTCCGTCGTGATTGGAAACTACCGCAAGAACATGCTCATTCACCACACGCAGGATCGCGGTCTCTCTGTCCGGGAGGCCGCCAGAATCCAGTCATTTCCGGACGACTACGAGTTCCATGGCTCGATCGGGTTTCAGCAGCAGCAGGTTGGCAACGCTGTGCCGCCTTTGCTCGCGCAAGCGGTCTTTGAAGCGATCGTAGGCTCTTGCGTCATCGGGTAAACGATCGAGGGCAGTTGTAGTGGCACAACGATTCGAAGAACACTTGAAGAAACGCCTGAGATGCGAATCAGGCTCAGGGGGTGTTGACCGTTATATGTCTGCGTACAGAATAACGCGGGACAAGCTTATTGACAATCTCTTCAAGGAGATAAAGGGAGTCGAGCCCGACTTGTCTGATCACAGCGATACTCACGTGAAGGACGTCCTTTTCAACTCGCGTCGTCTGTTGAGTGAGAGTCACGGGCAGCATGGACTCTCGGCGATTGAACTCTATTGCCTTGCGATGTTCATACTGTTTCACGATGTTGGCAACCTATTCGGACGCAAGGATCACCACAAGAATGTTGGGATTGTTTATGACTGGGCTCGGGGCTCCGACCCGAACCTTCGACACGAGCGCACTCTTGTAATTCGCGCCGCAGTGTCGCACACGGGGGACGCTTCTGACGGAACAAAGGATACCCTAAAGGAGATTGATGAAACCGACCACCTGGATGGGGAGCGCGTCCGGCTCCGCGAACTCGTAGCGATCCTGCGGTTCGCTGATGAGTTGGCGGAAGGACCACAACGCACATCAGAATTCATGAGGTCGGAAGGGTTCTACGACGAGAAGAGCCAGCTTTATCACGACTACGCGAGTGTCACCCACATCCACATCGACCGACCGGACGAGCGAATCCGAGTGACGTATGAAATCAGCCTGGACCCACGAGATGGTGAAAGCAACGACCAGCGAGATCAGCGTATTTCAGCGCTATTGAAGTTCACCTACCGACGAATTGTCAAATTGGATCAGGAGCGTCGATACGCGAAATTCTACAGCGATGTTTTGACTCCTTTCCGGCTCGTGTCTGTTCAAATGAACTTTCACCATGAGGATCGATTGCTGCCGCATAGCCTTCCGGCCATTCAGCTGGACGATAAGGTTGTGCCTGGCGACCCGAGCCGATTGATCGAGGACTTGGATGAACGGTACACAATCGACGAGCTTCTGAAGGAGCTAAAACGCCTGATGTGATAGGTGTGAGAACATGACCGCAGAACGCAATCCCTTTGAATATGCCGGCGCAAATGACCTCCCGCCGGAAATGGTGCTCGACTACTACATCGAGGACTTCAACTATTCACGTTTTGTCCAGTCGAAGCGGAATCTGCTTCTGGTCGGCGAACGCGGATGCGGCAAATCGATGACTTTGCGCTACAACAGCTGGCCTCTTCAGCAAATGAAGGCCGAACGGGATGGGATTGACTTACCTCTTGCGCATATTGGCGTATATGTGCCATGCAAGACGCCGCTAATGCTCAAGGGAGAGTACCAGTTGCTTGACGATCTTCGAGCGGCGCTGCTCTCTGAGCACACACTCGTCCTGTCTCTTCTCTTCGCGGTGGCAGAAACACTCGCCGCCATTCCCGGCGTAATGGAGGGCGCCGATGAGCATGCCCTCCGGTCTCGTCTTGAGTTCGTCCTTGAGTCTGATCTTCCTTCGGGAGGGTGCTTTTTCGAGGCAGTGAAGGACTTCACACAGAGGGCGAATCTCAAGACGCAACAAGCGGTTACCGACTCAACCGGCTCGAGTGTTGTCCTCGAGTCAACGTATTCATTTCCGTCATTGATTGTTCCCGTGCTAGGTCTTACAAGAGCGATCCCGAAACTCAAGCACTCTCACTTCATGTTCTTGATCGATGACGCCCATGATCTTAACGAGCGCCAGCTAGAGTCGCTTTCGTCTTGGATTGCGTATCGAGATCACTCCCTGTTCAGTTTCAAGATTGCTATCGCAAATTTCGCACGTCGCAAGATCCGCACTGCATCCGGCGGTGCAATCCTTGAAGGTCACGACTATATTCGGCTGGACATGGCTCAACCGTACCAGAATGAGGCCTCGGATTTCGGGAAGCTCGCTGAGGGTCTTGTACGGAAGCGTCTGGCCAGATTTGGCATCGACTCTTCACCCGAGGAGTTCTTTCCGGTTAGCCGGCAGCTTGAGAAGGATCTTGAGCAAGCCGAGGCAGTTGTTCGAGCGGAGGGGAAATCAAAGTACGGTGACGATTCCAGGCGCATTGCTGACTATGTATACAAATACAAGCGGGCGCACTACTTTCGCGCTCGGTCACCAAGGGCGAATCTGCCGGAGTATTCCGGCTTCACAACACTGGTCTTTCTCTCAACCGGGGTCATTCGCAATCTCCTTATTCCGTGCTACGCCATGTATGACAAGGTCATCTCCCTACAGTCAGCCAAAGGAGAGGCCGACGCGCCCGTAGACTCCATCCCTCCGGAGGTGCAGTCGGAGGTAATAATCGACGAAAGCCGCAAACGGTGGGACTGGTTGCGAAACGGAATCGACCAAAATATCGTCGGGTGTTCGAATGTAGATGCAAGGAGGTGCTTTCGCCTCTTGGATCAACTCGCGATTCTTTTCCGGGAGCGATTGTTGCACCACAAATCTGAGCCGCGGGCGAACTCATTCACGGTGTCTTCGCCAACAGACGAAGTAATGCACGAGCTGAACCGTTTGTTTGACATCCTGCGAGAAGCGCAGTTGCTTTACGTTCGGAGCGGCTCAGCTAAGGAGAGCGGGAAACGTGAGTGGTACTACGTGCCGAATCGCTTGCTCTGGCCCGAAAGGGGGCTTGACCCACACGGACAGCACGCCCGGGTGTCCCTGCGCGCAACCGACCTTTGGGCTGCGGCGGACATCAATCGCCCTCTGCCCGATGCACGAAAAAAGGGCGAGCGAAACTTGGAGCTATTCGATGAACCAGAATGACATTCTCATCACATTCGCAAGTTGGGAAGAGCGATTCACTCTCGGTTTTGAAAAGAACCTCGCGATTTACAGGCCGAGACAAGTTCTGCTCTATTATCTGGACCGATACACGGATTGGACAGAGGCGGCGCGAGAGGCGGCAGCAGCCGCATGCGAGGCTGGCAACATGCAGGTCACCCAAAAGAAGCTATCGGTAGATGACGCGGCACAGAACTGGAAATCGATTGGCGAAACGATCGATGCAATCGCTGGGCAGGAATCGCGTGTCGTTGTGGATATGACGACGATGCCGCGAGAATCCATTTGGATGATACTGTGGTTCTTGGATCTGAATGCGGGCAACGTATCGTATGTATATCATCGCGCTCTGCGGCACGCCAAGGACTGGCTGAGCCGCGATCCGCAGAAACCACGATTGGTCTTCAAGATGTCGGGAACACCACGGCTCGGAGCCAAGACTCTGCTTGTGGTGCTTGCGGGCTTCGACCCAGAGCGCACTGCGCAGCTTATGGGATTCTTCGAGCCTAGTGTGACGCTCTTGGGGCTCCAGACAACTAATACGGATCCGGACAATGACCGCCGCATGAAGGAGCATGCCGAGCGGTTTGGATCGGAGGCCTCCGTTGAGTTCTTCAAAGTTGACGCATATGGAAAGGACCATGGACAGGAAGCAATTGAGGCGATTCTTGCGTCACGCCGTGGCACCTATAATGTCGTTATGAGTTCGCTCGGCCCGAAGCCAACTGCAATCACCCTTTATCGGATTCAACGAGGTAATCGTGAGTTTGCATTGGCGTACGCACCATCTAGTGAATTCAATCGCGAGTACTCTTCCGGGATTGGGGAGTGTATAAGCGGTGACCTGTGAACCTGAACGCAACAAGTGGTTGACAATTTGACGGCTGAGCATCGACGGGCGTGTATGGCGTCGATCCGCAGCAAGGACACGACGCCAGAGCTTCGTGTACGAAGTGTTGTCTACGCGATGGGTTATCGATACCGTTTGCACGTCCGCACGCTGCCGGGCGCACCGGATCTGGTGTTTCCTGGTCGACGGAAAGTAATCTTCGTGCATGGGTGTTTCTGGCATCGCCACCGCTGCAAACGTGGCCAGCCTGTTCCCAAGACCCGAAGTGACTATTGGTTGCCAAAGCTTGAGGGAAACAGGGTACGCGATCTCCAGCATCGTCGCCAGCTTCGAAAACTCGGCTGGGACGTGATGATTGTTTGGGAATGTCAAACACAGGCAAAACGAATCGACTGGCTCCGCAGACGGATCGCGGCGTTCTTAGAATCCGCCCGCTACGCCGAAATGCGGGGTTCTCAACGCATCGAGGACCGGGGCGCTGGGGTCAACTTCTCACATTGACGAATGTTGAAGCAAGACTCCCGAAACGGTTCTCGGTTGCGCAAGACGGATCCTGTCACAAATCCGCCCAAAGCTCGGACGGAGGCGGGGATTGACTGCCGTCCCTTCGGGACTCGAAGGTCGCAGAGCGCAACGTTCCCCGGCAGTTGCCGGACCGGGCCGGCGGTCCGCGGCGGGTGGCACTGGCATCTTGCCAGTGCTCCTTCCAATTGCGTCTTCACGCATTCGCGATAGGCACTGGCGAAACGCCAGTGCCACCCACCGGTGATCCGAACGCCCCCACGGCGGGTCCTGCCCGGGCGACTTCACCGCGCGTGGGCCGGGCGGCGGCCTGGTTGCGCTTTTCTTGCGGCGGGCGTGGTTGTTCTCGCTGAGGATCTTCTGGGCCGTGGCGGGGCAGGCCAAACCCACGCGCTACGGGCGTGGTTGATTAGTAGAATGAGTCGGCGCCTCCGGCTGCCCCCCCTTCCGCGGCTATTTGCGGGTGAATGAATCGTTTTTCGCCCGGTTGTCGTATAAGGGTACGATTCGGTCGGGAGGTGGAATGAACGGAAACACGATGGACTTACCGGAAACGAGGCATCCGCCTGACCGGCCGCCGATAGCCGTCGAGGATGCTGAGATTCTCGCCGAGATCGCCCGGGGCGACCTGCGTCGCTTCGATGCCCTCGTAGACCGGTACAAGTGTCGGCTGATGAGCTATATCGGCCATCGCGTGCCGGACCGGCACCACGCCGAGGACCTCACGCAGGAGTCGTTCCTCCGTTTGTTTCGGGCTGCCCGGAGCGGCGGTTACTCGGGCCGGGCAAGCGTCTGCACCTGGCTGTTCACCATCGCCGACAACTGTGCCACGGACTATCTGCGGGGCTCGGGCCGGCGCCCCCTGACGCTGGAAACCGACACGGCCGCAGAAAACACCGACGCCTCGCCGAGTAGGCTCGACTGCCGCCCCTCGGCGATCCTCGATCCGGCGGAAGCGGCTGCGCGTCGGGAGAGCCAACGCCGCGCGGAGGCCTTGCTCGACGGTCTGCCTGACGAGCAACGTCGCGTGGTGGCTCTGAAGGTGCTGGGCGGCCTGACGCTGGCCGAGGTCGCCGCGGTGGTTGGGTGCCCCCTTGGCACGGCCAAATCACGACTGCTTTACGGCCTGCGCAAGATCGAAGCATTGCTTGCCCGCTTCGGGAGGCGTGACCATGAACAATAACGATCTGCCGCGTGACGATTTGCTGCAATTCATTTTCGGCGAGCTGGATGATACACGCCAGGCCGCCGTGCGGAAAGCCGTTGCGGAGGGCGCGGAGTTGGCAGCCACGGCCCGAGGGCTGGAAGCGGCCGTGGTGGCCGTGCGCGCCGAGAACGTGGGCCAGGTGAGCGCACAGTTCAACGACCGACTGCGGCAGCGGATGTCGGAGGTTTTCGATCACGCGCAGCCAGAGACAACTCGTCCCACATTTCTTACCCGTTCCCTAGACACATGGAGGTGGATCATGCGTTCCCCAGTTTCCCGCGCTACGGCGGCGGCCATTTTCGTTCTCGCCATCACGGGAGTCGGCTTGTGGTTCCACGGCGGCGGGGCAACGCCGGCCTTCGCCGACTTCCTCCAACCGTTCCTCGATGCAAAGACTGTCAAGTACAAGATGACCATCGAAATGACGAGCCTACCCGCCGGAGTGATGGTGGGGATACCTGAGGAAATGCAGAAGGACTTGATGAACACAACGACCGAGGTCATGGAGCTGGATGCCAGTCGGAGCCGCCGAGAGTTGGAGATGCCGGGCCGGTCCAAGATGGTGGATATCTGGGATGGGGGCCAAGGAAAGGGTCTCCGCCTGGAACCTGCGGAAAAGCGGGCCACGGTCTACAATTACGCCAACAGGCCCAAAGACGAGACACCCAGCAAGCATCCCGTGGGCTACGCGGCGATGTTTCGTTCGGCACTGCTCGATGCCCGGGACATACCGGACTTCAAACGCGAGTCGCTCGGCGAGAAAGAGATCGACGGACGCCCAGTCGTTGGATTCCGTATCAGTCTCCCTGCCGCGGTGTTTAATGTGTGGGGCGATCCCAAAACCGGCTTGCCGGTCCGCATAGAAGCGACCCTGGCGCTAATGCCCGATATGAAGCTCACGATGAGCGACTTCGCGTTCAACGTGGAGATGGACGAGTCGCTGTTCAGCGTCGAGCCGCCGGCCGGTTATGAAGTAACAGTAATACAGGGCCAGACGATTAACGCCTCCCCCGAGGAGAAGGACCTGATCGAAGTGTTCCGCTGCTACAGCGAATTGAGCGGGGGGCGTTTTCCGGACTTGTTGGACATGATGTGGCTTAACCAGACGGTCATGGGGCAGAGGTGGCTTGCCGATCATCTCCAGCCGCAGAAGACGGAGGCGAAGCGGAGCGAGGAGTGGGCGGAAGCTCAGGCGAAGATTCAGCGAGGCATGGAGTTTACCGCCCTACTGCCGAAGGAAGCCGACTCGCACTACGCGGGCAAAGGCGTTTCGCTCGGCGCGGCCGACACGCCCATCTTCTGGTACCGCCCCAAGGATGCAAAGAAGTACCGGGTCATATACGCCGATCTCTCGACCCGTGACGCCGACACGCCGCCCAGCGCGCCCGTCGCGCCCGACACGCAGTTGGAGAATGACGTGATCGAAATGTTCCGCTGCTACAGCGAATTGAGCGACGGGCCTTTCCCGGACTCGCTGGACGTGACGTCGATTTTAACGATAGTCATGACGAAGAATCTTGCTTTGGAGTATCTAGAGGGGCCGCCTAAGCCGAGTGCGAAGCAAGAGCAGGAGATGGCGGAAGCCCTGGTAATACTTCACCGAGGCTTGATATTTTCCGACCTACTGCCGAAGGAAGCCGACTCGCACTACGCGGGCAAAGACGTTTCGCTCGGCGCGGCCGACACGCCCATCTTCTGGTACCGCCCCAAGGACAGCAAGAAGTACCGGGTGATCTACGCCGATCTCTCGGTCCGTGACGCCGAGACGCCCCCCAGCGTGCCCGACGCGCAGCCGGAGGAGGACCTGATCGACACGTTCCGCTACTACAGCGAATTGAGCGGCGGGCCTTTCCCGGACTCGCTCGACCTGCAGACGATCACGGAGATGATTGGGAGGGAGATCACTACCCAGACGCTTTTGGAGTTAGCTCCGAGGAAGGGGAAGCGGAATGAGGAGCAGAGGCGCAAGATCGAGGAGTTGATGCGCAAGTCCATGGATTTGCAGAGGCTCGCTCCAGAGAGGGGGAAGCCGAATAAGGAGCAGATGGACAAGATCGAGGAGCAGATGCTCGATCTCTTGGATTGGGAGAAGCTCGCTCCAGGGAAGGGGAAGCCGAATAAGGAGCAGATGACCAAGATCATGGAAGCCGAGACGCAGAAGTTCATGAAAGCCCAGATGCCGAAGATCACGGCAGCCACGACTCGGTTTCAGCGAGGTTTGCTCTTCACCCTCGCACTGCCGCCGGAAGCCGACGCACATTACGCGGGCAAAGGCGTCTCGCTCGGCGCGGCCGACACGCCCATCTTCTGGTATCGCCCCAAGGATGCGAAGCAGTACCGGGTCGTTTACGCCGATCTCTCGGTCCGTGAAGCCGAAACGCCGCCCAGCGTGCCCGACGCGCAGCCGGTGCCCGCCCCATCCAGTCCGAAGGAATAGTCTATCCGCGGCGGTCGCCCAGGTACCGCAAGAAGAATCGCCGACGGTTACCAGGTCATAGCAGCACGGCGCGCGGCACGTTTTCGGCGGCGGCGGGCTTGGGCTTCGCGGGATTCCTCCTTCCGCTCGTCTACCCGTCTCGCCAGGCAACGATTCCTTGTGACGGTCTCATCTACCCCTACGTATTCCCGGACGTCCTGAAGAATCACCCACTTTTCGGAGCGAGCCACCTGCGCCGGAGCCCGGCTGCAACTTGCTTCGGTCACATCGACCCGTGCGCCGCGGCCTGATCCCAGCAAACGTATGGCCGAGATAAGACGTGTCGGAAAACGACCGTAAGCTCGCCCGGAGGCGGGGATTGACTGCCGTCCCTTCGGGGCTCAAAGGGCGCAGAGCGCAAGGTTCCCCGGCAGTTGCCGGGCCGGTGGTTTGAGGCGGGTGGCACTGGCATCTTGCCAGTGCCCCCTTCCGTTGCATCTTGACACGTCCGGGATAGCCACTGGCGAAACGCCAGTGCCACCCACCGGTGATCCGAAGGACGGCACCGCGGGTCCGGCCGGGGCGACTTCACCGCGCGTGGGCGGGGGGACGACGGACCGGGGGTGCTTTTTTGCGGCGGGCGTGGTTGTTCTCGCCGAGGATCTTCTGGGCCTTGGCGGGGTTGTTCACCTTAACGACGGCAAGGCCGCCGCCTTTGGTCCCGCTCTGGCTGGCGAAGGAGCTGTAGGCATAGTCGATGTTGAGATGCTCGGCCGCCAGGCGCTCGCAGACGTTGCGGAACGCGCCCGGCTGCTTGGGGACGTCGACCAGCAGGACGTCGGCCACGTCGTAGCGGATATTGATCTTATCGAGAACCTTGGTCGCCGACGCCGCGTCGTCGGGCACGAAGCGGACCGTGCCCCGGTCGCCGGAATCCATCACCACCAGCGCGCGGAAGTCCACCTTGCCTTTGTGCAGTGCCTCGAGCATCGAGGCGAGTCGACCCGGCTTGTTCACCAGACGGACCGAGATTTGCTTGGCCGTTTGCATCCCGTGCCTCCTTTCCTTGGTCGTGGTTGTGAATCGCTGCGAGAGATCCTCCTAACAACGCAGCCACCGGCACCTTTCCGAGTGGTCAATGGGGAGATTTCCCAGAGAGCTGACAATGCAGGGTGCCCAAAATGCGCCCTGGCACGGCAGAAGAGAAGAGAGTTGCGCAACGGTGCGTCTCATGTACGCTACCCGTATTGGCGAAACGGACCAGAAGGCCATAATATCATGCTAACATGCCGGCGGCCCGGGTCAATCAAATCCCGGCGAAGACGGGCCGAATCGGGGCTGGGGGCGAGGGGGGCCCGGATTAGACAGTTTGCCAGGGTTTCCACGATTGCGCAGATGCCCCTTCTTCCGGGGCTATCGCGGGTGCCTCAGCCGGAGAACCGTCCCCAAGGAAGTGGTATTCTCCGGGACCAACCGGTTCCTATTGGGGAATTGCCCAGACCGGAACTTTCTGGTCGATTGGATCGTCTCACCAGATAGACGGCCCCGCCGGCCATCTGTCCAAGGCGATTTCCCTGGGGGACCGGCCCGGTCGCCGCGGCACTCACTGGCACGTCCCGTCGACCACGTCTGTGAAAAGAAGGAGAAACTCGTCATGAACCGGTTGACCAGCCTTCTGACGGCGCTCGTGTTGCTCGTGCTCCCGGCCTTGGCCTGGGGGCAGGGCTTGTTGGTCGTGGTCGACCCGAACCAGCAGGTCCGCCTGCCGCGGCCGATCATCATTTGGCCCCCGCATCCTCCCCATCCTCCCCGGCCGATCCCTCGCCCCGTCCCTCCGCCGACGACCTACAAGATCCAGGAGCTGGACGTCAATGCCCGGCTCATCGATCAGGTGGCCCAGGTCCGCGTTTCGCAGTCGTTTGTGAACACGGGCAGCCGGCAGCTCGAGGTATGCTTCATCTTCCCGCTGCCGTACGAGGGCGCGGTGGACCAGATGACGCTCTTGGTCGACGGCAAGGAGTATCCGGCCAAGCTGATGGAGGCCGACGACGCCCGGCGGATGTACGAAGAGATCGTCCGCAAGAACAAGGACCCCGCGCTGTTGGAGTGGATGGGCACCGGGCTGTTCAAGACGAGCGTCTTCCCGGTCCCGCCCGGCGCGAAGCGGACGGTGTCGCTCCGCTACTCGCAGCTTCTGCGAAAGCAGGAAGGGCTGACCGATTTCCTCTTTCCCTTGAGCACGGCGAAGTACACGTCGCACGCCGTGGAGAAGGTCCACGTTCGGGCGACGATCGAGAGTGAGGAGGAGATCAAGAACGTCTACAGCCCGACCCACTCGGTCAAGATCAAGCGGCCCGACGACCGTCACGCCACGGTCGAGTACACGTCGGAAAACGAGGTGCCCACCGCCGATTTCCGCCTGTTCTACGACGTCGGCAAGGGCAAGGTGAGCACCCGGGTGTTGAGCTATCGGCCCGAGCGGCAGCAGGACGGCTATTTCCTCCTCCTGGCCAGCCCGAAGATCAAGGCGCCCGACCAGAAGCCGCCCAAGAAGACGGTCGTCTTCGTGGTCGACCGGTCGGGGAGCATGTCGGGCACGAAGATCGAGCAGGCCCGGGGCGCGGCCAAGTTCGTGCTCCAGAACCTCCGCGAGGGCGACCTGTTCAACATCGTGGCCTACGACAGCGAGGTGGAGTCGTTCCGCCCCGAATTGCAGCGGTTCAACGACGACACCCGCAAGGCGGCCCTCGGCTTCATCGAGGGGGTCTATGCCGGCGGGAGCACGAACATCGACGGGGCGCTGCGCGTCGCCCTCAAGCAGCTTCAGGACTCCAGCCGGCCCAGCTACGTGCTGTTCCTGACCGACGGGCTCCCCACGGCGGGCGTGACCAACGAGATGCAGATCGTCGAGAACGCCCGGGAGGCGAACGACGTCCGGGCGCGGGTCTTCACGTTCGGCGTGGGCTACGACGTCAACAGCCGGCTGTTGGACAAGCTCGTGCGCACCAACCACGGCCAGAGCGAGTACGTGCGGCCCGACGAGGACGTCGAAGACCGCGTCAGCCGGCTCTACCGCCGGATCGAATCGCCGGTGATGACCGACGTCGACATCGAGCTCGTCTTCGACGAGCGGAAGACCGAGGAAGGCAAGCCGATCAATCGCGTTTACCCGAAAGGGGCGATCGACCTATTTGCCGGCGAGCAGCTCGTCGTGGTCGGGCGGTACAAGAAGTCGGGCACGGCCAAGGTCGTCATCCACGGTTCGGTGGGCGGCCAAGAGCAGAAGCTCGACTTTCCGGCCAAGCTCGCCAAGAAGAGCGGCGACGAGACGTTCGCGTTCATCGAGAAGCTCTGGGCGGTCCGCCGCGTGGGCGAGATCCTCGACGAGATCGACCTCAAAGGCAAGAACCAGGAGCTCGTCAAGGAGCTGATCGACCTGGCCACCCGGCACGGCATCCTCACGCCCTACACCTCGTTCCTGGCCGATGAGAACACGAACGTCCGCGACCTGGCGTCGAACACCCGGCGCGCCGGCGACCGGCTCTCGGCCCTGGAGCAGGAGGTCTCCGGTGCAAGCGGCTTCTACCAGCGGGCGTTCAAAGGGAGCATGCAGCGGGCATCCCGGGTGGCAGCGAGCCCAGCCGCCCCGGCGGCCGGGTCCGGCGGGATGATGGGCGGACGCGCTATGCCCGGGGCTTCGTTCGGCTACGGGGCTGGCGCGGCAATGCCGGCTGAGGCTGAGTGGCTCGGGCGCGTCGCACGTCGCGCGGAGCGGATGTCCGCGGCCGACCTCGGCGCGCTGGCCGAATCGGCCGGAGAGATGGAGGACGCCGTCCAGACGGTCCGCAACATCGGCAACCGGGCGTTCTACCGTCGCGCCGATCGCTGGGTCGACTCGACGGTCACGGGGGAACAGGAGAAGGCGGCCGTCCGCGTCAAGCAGTTCAGCGACGACTACTTCGCCCTGACCCGACGCTTCGGCCGAGACCTCACCCAATACCTGGTTTTCGACGAGCCGGTGCTGGTGAACCTGGAGAGCCAAGCCTACATGATCGAGCCGTGAGGCCGGGCGTACCCGGTGAAGCGCGCTGTGTCCGAAGCACAAACGCGCTGTGTCGCGGTCTCCCGACCGCGTCGCCTTGTTCCCAGGCTCTGCCTGGGAACACACTACATCGAGGCTCCGCCTCGACAGATGCCAAAGGATTGAAGATGACACCCGCGCGTTCCCGGATCTCAGGCGCACCTACCTGGTGGCGAAGGACCCGATGGGGGCAGGCAGAGCCTGCCAGGTAGTGCGTTCCCAGGCGGAGCCTGGGAACGAGGGGAACGCGTTGTGCCGCGGTCTCCCGACCGCGACACCTCGACGACCGAAGGTCTCCCCGCGAAGCCCCGACAGGGAGACCTTGCGGTCGAGCCATCGGCGGGGCCGGGAGACCCGCGCCGAGCGCGCCGCCATAGCATTCCCCCCGTATGTGGCAGCCTTTTCTCCCTTCGCGTTTCCCCCGCGGGCTTGGTAAAATAGGGTTTTGGGCGAATGCGGGGAAAACGCGCGGCTCTCGACCCGTTCGAGGAGATCGAGATGGCAAAAAAGAAGGGTACGCAGGCGTCGCACCCGCCAGAGGATGGGGCTCGCGAGTCCGTGGACGGCCCGGACGACGGGGCCGATCGGTCCCCGGAAGTCACCGCGGCCGAGGAGGCGGTCCTCCGCGCGGAGGCCGAGTTGACGAAGGCCCAAGCGGCCTACGCCCGGGTACGCCGGCAGGCCACCGAGCAGTTGAAGCGGGTCCGAGAGAAGCGGTTGGGCGATCTCGTCGACGACACGCTCAAGCTGGTCAAGAGACACCCGGGCCCGAGCGTGGTGCTCGCCGCGGTGGTCGGCTTCTGGCTGGGACGCTTGTTCCGCCGGTGATCGGCGCGCGGCGACCGGCGTCGCTCTCATCCATGTTTCCTCCGTCGTGCTCGCGCCCATGAACGACCATCTCGACCCCCAGCGAGCCAAGCGCGACCTGCGGCTGCGGATCGCACGCGGGAGGCGACGGATCGACCGCCGTATCCGGGGGCTGGAGCGGGAAGGGCGACGCCTGACCTCGTGGCGGACGTACGTCCGGCAATACCCCGCGCAAGCGCTCGTGGCCGCGGCGGGGCTCGGGTTGGCTGCCTCGGCCGGCCTCTCCCGGGGTTGGCCGCGTTGGCTGGGCGTGCGTCTGACGCGTCGGGCCCTGGATCGGGCGATTGCCAAGGCGTGGCAGGAGTTGGAAGCGATCTGGGCCGAGTCGAAGCCGGACCGCCCCGCCGCCGACCCGAGCGGAGCCGAAGATGGCCGATCCTGATCGTCCCTTGTTCGCCGACGCCCAAGCGCAGCTCGCCCGACTGGCAGGCGACCTGCGCCGGATGGCCGGCCTGCGCTGGCAACTGGCCCGGCTGGAACTCGACGCGTCGGCGCGACGGCTCCAGCGGCTGGCGATCCTCCTGGCCGCTGCATCCGTGATGGTCTTGACCAGCCTGCCGATCCTCGTGGTTGCGGCCGCCTGCCTTCTCCCGGAGGCGGCGCGGCCTTACTTCCTGTTGGCGTTCGGCGGCGCTGTCTTGTGCGGAGGGATCGCCGGGCTGGTGGCCGCCTGGCGGGCGTGGCGCCGTTTCCGCGATCAGCGCTTCGGCCTGGAGGAGACGCTGGAAGAGCTGCGCGAGGATCTGGTTTGGCTCGAGGAGTGGACCGGCCGAGGCGACGAAAAGGGCGCAGGGTCTCGGGGCTGAAGGCTAACGGCGTGCTGTAGCCGACGTTGCACGTCTATTGCGACGGGCCATACTTCGTGAGTTGGGTGCCACTGGCGTCTCGCCAGTGCGTCCACCAAAGGACGGGCAAGATGCCCGTGCCACCCACGGGCGAACGGTCGACACACCGCGGGTCCTTGCCCCTCACTCCCCGGCCCGTCTCAGAAGAACCCGCAGTCCATCCCCAGCCGCGTCTTCAGCTCGTCGAACTGTCGGGCGTAGTGCTCGCTGGAGGAGTGGACGTGTTCGGCCTCGGTGATGAACTTCATCTGGTCGTTGCAGCCGATGCGTCTTTGTCCGAAGGCGGATTCGAACTCATCGAGCCGGGAGCCGTAGACGATCAGCAGCTTGTGCTCGTCGAACTGGACTTCCAGCGGCGCCCCGGGATTGACCACGGCCACGCCGGTGCAGCCGTCGTGCAGCAGCAGATCCTCGTATTCCCAGAGGATGCTTTTGAGGACGGGCGTGTCGATGTGCTCGCGGTAGAGATCCTCATGTCCCCGGCGGTCGCGGTTGTGGCTGGTCTCCAGCACCACGTCGACGACGTTCCCCAACGGGTCCAACAGGTCCAGAAACGCCTCGAAGAGGCCTTCCTGGGAGACGGCCCCCATCAGGACCGGCACGGTGGCCCGGTTCTCCTCGTCGCGGTAGGAGTCGTGGCGATAGCCTTGGCGGGGAACCACCTGGAGATCGTAGGAGGGCCGCACCGCGTCGGTGAGCATGAAATCGCCGTATCGCGAGACCCCCAGGTGGGCCTCCAATTCCTCTTCACTGAGCTTGTCGAAGCTGCTGGTACCGAGCGGGACCGATCCGTCGCGGACAACGTTGCGGAAGAATTTTTTCAGGAAGCCCATCAGCGCTCTTTCATCTATCGGTGCGAACCAGTCTCAACGTTGTGGGGACGGGAAAGCCGCAACTGGGAGCCCTCTAACAAACCGTAGGTCACACTTCCGGCGCGCCTTCTCACTCTTTTTTTTGACTTGGCCACCGGGCGTCGCACCGTGCGTGTCAGAGGCGAAACAACCGTTCTTCCTGCTGCGATCGTTGCCACCGGATCGCCGAGATGCCGCCTCGTGCCGATCGGCACCGGCCGGCAGGGAACCCTGCCCAGAGCGGACCTACGCTAGCATACCACCTGAAAAACCCGAGAGCCGGCCGCAACACCCGATCCCGACCGGAACTCCCCAAGCAAGCGAGAAGCCCTGTCGATCAGGGTGAGTTTGCCCCCGAAAGGAGGCCTCCCTTCCAGGCCCCCCACGGCCATTCCGCCGGGCCGGCCAAGGGGAGGCCGGAAGATACGCCGGGCGGGCCGACTTCCGCGATCATGCTCATTTCAGGGATCGACAAGGGGCGGCTCGCCGCGACCTGCACCCCCGTCCTGCTCCCGCGGCGAAGCTGATATACTGGCAAAGGGCCGCCGCAGGAGCTCCCACTCTCAGCGAAGGATCCATCGAATGAAGCATGTGACGGCAATCGGGTCCGGGACTGCGGCCGCCGGCCGGCTCGGGCGGCCTTGGGGCCTGCTGTTGGCGTTGGCGCTGGTGCCTTGCTGCGGATGCACTCCTGCGCCGCAAACGCCCGGGGCGACGACCGCGGACGAGGCGCAGGCGACTCCCGGCGCGGAAAACGAGACGTGGCACGTCATCTATATCAAAGGGGCCAAGGCCGGCTACCAGCGGACGGAAACCAAGCCCGTTATGCGCGACGGCCGACAGCTTCTTCAGGTCGAAGTGCTCCAACACATGGTGGTCCTCCGCGACGGGGAGCCGACCGAAATGGAGGTTCGGGCGACCAGCATCGAGACGCCCGACGGGGGGCTCGTGGAATTCGACGTCGAGTCGTCGCGAGGCCCGGAGCCAACGCGCGTCTCGGGTCGCGTGGTCGGCGACTCGCTCGAAATCGAGCGGAGCACCAAGGGGAGAAAGGAGCCGGGATCGATGCCCTGGTCCGCCGCCGACGGCGGATTCTACGCCGGCGAGCAGTCCCTCGCCCGCAACCCCATGAAGCCGGGTGAAGAGCGGACGATCCGGGCGCTGGTGCCCGAGCTCTATGTGCTGGGCACCAATCGGCTCGTCGCGCGGGAGTACGAGTCCGTCCAACTGCTGACGGGCACCTCCGACCTTCTGCGGATCGACACCGTGCTCGCTTTTCCCAAGGAGCTGAGAGCGCCCCCGTGGGAGGGCAGCGTCTGGACGGACCGCTCGGGCGAAGTGATCAAGAGCTGGATGTCGGCGATGAACGTCGAGACGTACCGTACGACCCGCGCCGAGGCCCTGAAGGAGATCGAGCCGGGCGAGTTCGATCTGGTCCGAGATTTGAAGGTGCCGGTGGCCCGTCCGCTCCCGTCGCCCCACGCCACCAAGCGAGTTCGCTATCGGGTGACGGTGGAGGATCGCGATCCGCTGGGTGTGTTCGTTTCCGGGCCTTCGCAGAAAGTACAATCGATCGATCCGCACACGGCCGAGGTGACCGTCTACGCCCTGCGACCCGGCAGCGAGGCCGGCAACGCGGACGCCGCGGACGACCCGCCGACCGCCGACGACCTCGATCCCAACAACATGATCCAGAGCGATTACCCTGCGATCGCGGCCAAGGCCCGCCAGGTCGCCGGCGACGAGCGCGACCCCTGGGCCGCCTGCGTCGCCTTGGAGCGTTGTGCCGCCGACACGATCACCGAATCGGACTACTCGCAGGCCTTTGCCACGGCGGCGGAAGTGATCGAGTCGGGCAAGGGCGACTGCACCGAGCACGCCGTGCTCTTGGCCGCGCTCTGCCGAGCAAGGCAGATCCCGGCGCGCCTGGCCATCGGGCTGGTCTACATCGATCGGGCGTTCTACTACCACATGTGGACCGAGGTCCACGTCGACGGCCGCTGGATCGCGCTCGACGCCACGCGGGCCCAAGGAGGCACCGGCGCAGCCCACCTGAAAATGGCCCACAGCAACTTCAAGAAGGCCTCGGCCCTCAGCGCATTCCTGCCGGTGATGCAGGTGATCGGGAAGCTCCGGATCGAGATTCTGGAGGTGGAGTGAGTGGGGAGTGGGGAGTGGGGAGTCAGGAGCTGGGAGTTGGCACCTCGGAGAAGGGAGGCGGCACGCGGGATCTTGGATCTGCGATTGCGCGGTAGCACGCGTTCGAGTCCTCAAGACGCGTCGTCCGCAATTTCTGCCGCTTGCGGCTTCACGACAAGAACTCCCCACTCCCCACTCTCCCGCAACGTCCCCAGCGCCAACTCGTAGCTCTCCGGGGCCACGCCGCTGGAGACGCAGGGGTCGGGCTGGAACACGGAGCCCACCGCCGGTTGCTTGCACCGTCCAGACCGACTACAATACAGGAGCGAGCAGTCGCTCTACGGCTGTCACTTCAACCTCCTGCGTGGACCTGGAAAGGCGATGGCTACTTCAGTCGCGTTTGAGGAGGGATTCGAGATCCCCTTCGTCCGCTCTCTCGGCGAGTTCCGCGAGTGGGCCCGGTCCGACGATTTCCCCGAGCGCGGACGCGTCGATTACCTGGCCGGCCGCATCGAGGTCGACATGACGCCCGAGGACTACTATTCTCACGGTGGCTTGAAGGTCGAGTTGATCGGCGTTCTGCGGGATATCGTCAAGGCGGGCGACCTTGGCGACCTCCGATCGGATCGCACCCGGGTATCGACGCCCGAGGCCGACCTTTCCGTGGAGCCCGATCTCGTCTTCATCTCCAACGAGACGTTCGAGAGCGGCGGGGCGCGGCTGGTTGGCAAGGTGACCGGCGAGGCGGACCGCTACGTGGAAGTCGAAGGCTCTCCGGACCTCGTCGTGGAGATCGTCAGCGACCGCTCGGTGACGAAGGACAACGTGCGTCTCCTGGCGGCGTACTGCCAGGCCGGCGTCGCGGAGTATTGGGTCGTGGATGCACGCGGCGAGGAGCTGGTTTTCCGCATCCATCGACGGGCGCCTTCCGGCTACGAGCCGGCCCCGAGCGACGCCGAGGGGTATCGGCACTCGGGTGTTTTCGATCGCTGGTTCCGACTGACGCGCCGGCGTGACCGCCGCGGCGGCTGGGCGTTCGACCTCGAACACCGGCAAGCGCCGCCGTGACGCGGCCGCAGCGGCCCAGACGCGACTCCTTCTACGCCCGCAACGGAGAATCGCCCAGCCCTCGCAGCGTCCCCAGCGCCAGCTCGTAGCTCTCCGGGGCCACGCTGCTGGAGACGGAGTGGTCCGACTGGAAGACGTAGCCGCCGCCCCGGGCCGCCCGGAGCTTGTAGCGGACCTCTCGGCGGATCGCCTCCGGGTCGCCCTTCTCGAGCACGCGCACGTCGACGTTGCCCACGAAGGCCAGCTTGCCGGCGTACTCTCGCTTGAGCTCGACCACGTCCAGCCCGGCCTTGGCTTCCAGCGGGTTGTAGCCGTCCAGGCCCAACTCGACCAGATCGTCGAAGATGTCCCGGGCGTCGCCGCAGCCGTGGTAGATGACCACCAGATCGTGCGCGTGGCAGAGGTCGATCAGGGCCTTGACGTGCGGCTTGAACATCTCGCGCCAGCGCGGGGCGCCGAACAGCATCCCGCCGGTGTACGCCACGTCGCCCCAAACGTACATGCCCGAGAGCCGGCCCCCACCCGCTTCGATCTGCGCGGCGGTGAACTCGACGAGGAACTCGCCGAGGCGGTCGACCAGCGCGGCGAGCAGGTCGGGGTGGGTGCTCATCCAGTAGAGCGAGTTTTCCGAGCCGATGATCCGCCACAGATACTCGTACGGCTCGCAGACCGACCCGAACACGGCGAAATCGTCGGCGTAGGAGCCGACCCGCTCGTCCCACGGGGGCAGGTCGCGGAGGAGGGCGTCGCCGACGCCGTTGATCTGGTCGTCGCCGCCCGAGTAGAAGCGTCGCCGGTCGGCCGGGTCGTCGAAGTCGAACTCGGCCATCTCGTCCGGCACGCCCACCGAGAAGGCTTCGTAGCGGGGCATGGGGGCATCGCCCGAGCGGCGGATCGTCGCCCCGAAGCCGGTCCGGACCGTCACGTCCGTATCGGTCTCGGCCAGCACTTCAAAGGGCCGGATCTTGGGGTCCATGTTGGGCGTGATGACGAGGTAGTCCAGGTCGAAGTGGCGATAGGGATCGAAGTCGTCGCCGAACCGGCGGCGGTACTGATTCAAAAAGCCCGTCCAAAAGAACTCCCCCACCGGAACGCGATCCGGCCGGCGATGGGCCAGGGCGTCGCGCATCCGTTGGATCTTCTCTCGGCTTGCGCCCATCGTGCGTTCACCTCGCGTCTTGGTGCGACTGACAACCGCCGCATTATACGTCGGTCGGCTGGCCGCGACACCGGCGGAGCACTATCATGGTTGCAGACGCACAGGACTTCACCGGGGACGGCAAGGCAAGACCTCCTGCGGTGACCGAGAGGCAAGACCGATGACGATCTACACGCGGGCGGGCGATTCGGGCGAGACGGGGCTCTTGGGCGGACGCCGCGCGACCAAGGACGTCCCGCGGATCGAGACCTACGGCACGGTCGACGAGTTGAACTCCCTGCTGGGGCTGGCTCGGGCCGAGCCGTTGCAGGAAGACGTCGAGCGTGTGCTCGGGCGACTCCAGAGTGAACTGTTCGAGGTCGGCGCCGAGCTGGCCACTCCCGACCCGGACGCTCACCGCAACCGGACCATCGGCCCCAAGCACGTCCGGGCGATCGAGGCCGACATCGACCGGCTCCAGTCGACGCTCGCGCCGCTTGAGCACTTCATCCTGCCGGCCGGCACCCGGGCGGCGGCGACTCTGCACGTGGCCCGGGCCGTCTGCCGGCGGGCCGAGCGGCGACTGGTCGCGGCGATCCGCCAGTCGGACGAGGAGATCTCGCCGGTGCTCGTCGCCTATCTGAACCGCCTCAGCGACCTCCTCTTTGTCCTGGCCCGAAGCGTCAACGCCCAGGCCGGCCGGCCGGAGGTCGTTTGGGAGAAGCCCGGATAGGGCCGGCCCGACTTCGAGGTCTCCCTGCTGCCCGTTCTCGACGCACCGGCTGCGCGGCAACCGGGCTCAGACGGTAGGGTGATACTATGGAAGCGGAGGCCGAGCCGAACTAGCTTGGTCCTTGAACACGTGGTAAACCGGGGGTTTGTACGAGTCTCAAACCAGCGATTTCCACAAAAGGAGCCAAGCCATGAAGTATGTCGGCGTCG
>DATKZH010000563.1:0-3598 GCA_035528065.1 Thermoguttaceae bacterium
CCGACACCACGCAAGACTCGCTTCCGGCTGCTGGCCAAGCTCTTCCGGACGGGATTGACTACCCGCAGGGTTCCATCGAAAGGTTTCAAGCTGTATCCTACATCCATCCTCCTTTCCCAAGTTCATCGTAGCGCAAGGACACCATACGTAATTATCTTGGTCCGGGTTTTTTCGGGCCGGGTTTCTGGCGTCTGAGGACGCGGCCTAGCTTCTTCTCCAAGCGTTTTTGGAAAGCGTCGTCGCCCAGGGGTCGGCCGGTTCTTTCGTGTTCGCCGAACGCCTTGATCTGTTCCTCGGTTGCCGCGCTCGTGAGCAGGCGTCGCCAATTCTTCGCCAGCGCCAGCAGCGGCCCGACCTTCACCAGGCAATCGTCCTTCCGCTTGATGTGCGCCCTAGCGCTGCTCCAGCGATACTCGCTCGGCGCGGTCGCCAGCCGCGCGCGGACCGGGTTGAGTTCGACGTAGCGTGCGCAGGCGAGCAGATGCGGCTCGTCGAGCACGAACGACGCGAAGCGGCCTTGCCAAAGATGGCCCCGCCATTGCTCGCGAAAATTGACCCTTCGCGTGTAACGCCGATGCGCCTCGCCGATGGCCCGACGCAGGCCGTCCTCGGTCTTGGGAACCACGATCAAATGCACGTGGTTGGGCATCAGGCAGTAGGCCCAGACCTCGACCTTATGTTCCCCGCACCACTGGGCCATCAGGTCCAGGTAGGCTTGGTAGTCGTCGTCGCAGAAAAACGTCTGCTGCCGACGGTTCCCCCGTTGGGTCACATGGTGGGGCATGCCCGGCACAACCACTCTTGCCAATCGAGCCATGCCGCAAACCTAGCAGACCCGCCCGCCGCAGTCAATAGTTATGTATGGTGTCCCCGGAACTACGTGTCCCCGGAACTCCCGAACTCCCGGGCCGGGCAGGGCGCGCCCGGACCGTCCGGCGAGCATCGGGGCCCGGGAACGGATTGAGCGGCTTGGCAGGCGGCGATTCGGTCCACAGCGTCCACGTATTCCACCCGCTTCTTGCTCGCTTTCCCGTTTTCCCGTCTTTGCCAGCCCCACCAAGGGCTGCGATGGCTCATCGCCCGGGAAGCAGTCGCCCGGAGTGTCCGCCAAAGTCGCTCACGTGGACGCGTATGATTTGGAAGCGCCGCCTCGTCGCGTGCAAAGGCACTCTGCCCGATTCGCTTCCCGTCCGATCTTCGCTAAACGCTGAGACCCGCGGAAGTTCGGCTCCGTGCTAGCACTGAAAGCGGAAGCCGGCCGGCCGCCTTCTCCCATCGAACGCCGCCGGGACGCGCCTCTATTGCAGGGCGAATGCCTGATCCCTTAGCCCGGCGAAACCGTAGAATTGGAGAGAAAGATCGTCTTTTGCTCAAGTGCCGGACTGGCTCCGGACAACCGCGGGTCAGACCGCGCAATACAGAACGGAGGCGCCGAGAAATGAAGAGCCTTTTGCCGTATCATCGGTTTGGGTTAACCATCGACGGAGTGTTCCTGGGCACGGCCGCCTTTGCCTGGCTGGCCGCGGCGCACGCCGGGCCGCCGAAAGTCGGTTTCGACGTGAGCTACTCGGTGGAATGCCGGGACGTGACGCCCCAGGACTTCGCCGAGGCCAATCCGAACAGCAAGATCATCGAGGCACGGTTCCAGGTGTCGGCGCTGGTGCGTCGCGGCAAGGAGCAAGACATCAAGGAATTGATGTACGTCGTTCTGAGCCCGGAGAAACGGTTGCGGGTCGTCGACTTCGAGCCGAAGACCCAAATGGAGAGCGAGTTCACCGATCCTATCCAGGTCGTGGAAACGGGAGAAGACGCAAGCTCGATTGACGGATCGTTGTCGATCCAGATCAATCCGCTGGCCGGCGTGCACGCTTCGCCGTCGGCGGGCGCCTCGAAAAAGTCGAAGAATAACCGGCAGGAGAAGTACTCCAAGCTGGCACCCAGGCAACTGCTGGTTGCCAGCGGTACGATGAACCGGGGATACGGCGTGTTTTTCAAGCTCAGACCGTTCAGTCAGGTCTCTTTGCAGGGCCGAAAGGAGTTCGTCTGTCGGTTTGTTGTGCCGAAGGATTGGAGGGCCGACTACGTCTACATCGATTGCCGAGCGGAGCCGCGAAACAGGTCGCCTTGGACGATCTCGGAAAACGTCGGGGCGAGAAGAGCTCTCGTCGGCCTCTACGCCCAGGGCGATCCCGAAGCCCGCGAGGCGGCGGAACGTCTGGCCTACGCCTACGAAGCGTACAACCGGCTCGGAGGATCACACGCAGGGGCCGGTGCGGAACCGGCCAAGGAGCTCGGAGGCCTGTTCCGACGGCTTCCCGCCCTGTCGCTGTTTGAGTCCGTCATCACGGATCTCGAAGGCGACGACAAGAAGACCTCGGAGGAGAAGGACGATGCCTGGGAATCGTTCTCCGCTGCGCGGGAGGACCTTGCACGGTTCGCCGGATAGCTTGGATCGGTTTGCAGTGACCGTATTCATGCGGTCCAGATTCCGCGCGGCCCCGATGAATCGGATCACTACCAACGAGGAAAGCTGCCATTTGAGATTGGACAAGGCGCTACGCCTCGCCGGGCGGTTCGCTGCCGGTGGGCGTGGCGTCGGGCGCGAGCGGGGCCGTCTCGGCCGAAAACCGCAGCAGCACGGTCCCCGCCGTCTCACTTTGGGCGGCCAGCTTCAGATCAAACCGCGCGCCGTAAGGCAGCAGTTGGACCGTCTTGATCCGAGCACGGGGGCCTTCGAGCTGTTCGACCGTCACCCTGGGGGTCCGCGAGAAAGGCGGGCAAAAGGCCAGATGGACGCTGGTGCTCCGCTGCCCCAAGGCCATCGGTACCCGCATCCAGCCGGCGAGGACTTCCCCCCCATCGGGCGTGAGGCTGCGGACCATCTGCTGGGTCACCTTCTCGGCCGGCGGCGCGTCCGGAACGGGGGCCGATTGCGCAGGACGAGGCTCGAAGCGGTGCCGGGCGTCGGCGCGTTTGAGGTGGACAGGCGGCCAACTCCACCGGTTTCGGGCAAGTCGCCGCCATCCAGCCCGGCCCCAGGCCCAGCACTCTTCGGCCGCCAGGATGCCCCAGAACATGAACAGTCCTCCGGCGGACGTGCCGGGCAGGCTCAACATCGCACCGATGGCAAGAAGGGCGGCCGACAGGCTGAGGGCTACCGACCGGGCGGGCAGGCTTGTCCGCTCTCTTCCGGCTCCGCACTCCCACGCCAACCGGGCCCCCACGGCCACGGCTGCCAGCAGCGTGGCGGCCAACAGCAAGGGCGCCGGTCGCAGCGGGGCTGACAAGGCGCCGGCCACGCGCCGCCAGCAAAGCACCATCGCCGACGCCAGCAGCATCGCGGCGAGCATGACGCCCATCCATCGCGCCAGCTCCGCGATCGGTCGAGCCAACTGGCCCAAACCGGGTGCCGTCTCCACGACTGCGGGGGGCTCGGGGTTCATGGCTACCGACTGTTAGACGGTAGGGTGATACTATGGAAGCGGAGGCCGAGCCGAACTAGCTTGGTCCTTGAACACGTGGTAAACCGGGGGTTTGTACGAGTCTCAAACCAGCGATTTCCACAAAAGGAGCCAAGCCATGAAGTATGTCGGCGTCG
>DATKZH010000564.1:0-35125 GCA_035528065.1 Thermoguttaceae bacterium
GGGCGCGCAAGTGCGCTGGGGCCCGAGGGGTAGTGCGCTGGGGTTCCATGGTGAATGCGCTGGGGTTCCAGCGCAGGTGCTACATGGTCGCAGGCCACCTGCGCGCACGCCAGGTACTGGGCGAAACGCCCTTTTTGGACGGGCGCAGGGCGCAACGTGTGTGGTGAAAAGGACTTGCATTTTCGGGCCAGACTCGAAATTCCTGACCAACAATTGATGTCGACGTAACTCGTTTCACGGCAACGACTTGCAATTGGTGGCCGGGGCCATTGTTGGACACTTGGACGGGCCTTTTGGGACGGGTTCGCACGCCCGGTTTTCGGCCTAACGTGTTGAGCTTACCATGTTTGCGCCGAGCCGCAAGGCCGTTTTCGGACGGGGTGGGAGTGTTTCCAACTTCGGTCGCCGGCCGGGCCTCCAGCGCGGGACGCCCGGGTTCGGGCTGGGGAACTCATTTCGCCCAAAGAAGCGGGGCAGCGGGGCGAGGGAGATGGAGCGGCATCAGCCGGTGCCCAACCCGAAGGGCCGTTCGTTTGATGAGGCCGTCGCCAGGGCCGGGCGAAGGGCTTGTCAGACACGGCCCGAGCTGTCAAGCTGAATTGGGCTCGTCTTGGCCCGTGCGTTGGGGTGGCGTCGAGTCGGTTCTCCGGGAGGCAGACGATGACGATCCTGAGGCCGTGGAGGCTGGCAGCGCTCGTGCTCCTGGCCGGCTGGTCGGTGGGTTGCTCGGGGACGGATTCGAGCGGGAGCGGTGGAGGGTCGCCGGGGGCGGAGGCCGCGCCGGAAGCGGAGACGCCTGAGGCGCCGTCGCCATCGGGCAAGAGCCGGTTCCTTGCGATGCGGCGCTCTGCGCTCGAGGGGAAACTGCCGGACGACCGGCCTCGCACCGGCCAACCCGATACCCCAGACACGACCGGCCAGCCGCGCCCGGCAGAGGACGCTGCCGCCCCGGCTCCCCCCGGCCCGCCTCGTGCGGGTGCGGAGGAGGCCAAGGAAGTCGGGCCGTCCGCCGCGGCCCCGCAACCGGAAGCGGCCCCCGCGGTCGAGCCGCCGGGTGAGCCTGCGCCCACGGAGGGGCCGGCACCAGGGGACGCATCGGGCGAGGAGCCGCCGAAGATGGTCGACCTGTTGAAGGTCATCGATCCGGCTCGTCACGGGCTTCGAGGTCAATGGACGTCCGAGGGATCCGATCTGATCTCTCCCAAGGAGTCACTGGCCACCCTATTCATCCCCTATGACGTACCGCGGGAGTATCGCTTGACCGTTGCCGCAGAGCGGATTTCGGGCAGCGCGGGTCTGAATCTCGGCCTGGTGGTGGGCGGGCGCCAGACGATGGTCGTGCTGGAAGGCTACGGAAAGAAGTGGAATGGCTTGAGCCTTGTCGACGGAGTGGGCGCGGATCGCAACGAGACCAGGCGTCAAGGCATCGTCTTCCGCGAAGGGGAGCCGTGCACGATCGTCTGCTCCGTGCGCCGGTTGGGCGTCCGGGTCACCTGCGACGGGGAGACGATCATCGACTGGACCGGCGATCCGGAACGGCTCTCCCTGGATAAGCGCTATTGGCCCAACGTCCCGCAGAACCGGCTGGCGGTGGGGACGTGGGCGGGCGTGGTGCTCCGCATCAGCAAGTTGGAGATCGAGCCGCTGGGGGGGCGATCGACACCGGCAAGCGTTGTCCGAGGTCCGGGCGCCTCGGGCCGGTCGAGGCGGAGAGCCGGCCCGCTGCGGCCACCGGTGCCGGACGCCGAAGCGCGGGCGGAAGCCGAGAAGCTCTTCGAGGAGGTCTATGGCGAACAGCGAGAAGCGGCCAAAACGGCCGAGGAGCGGCTTGCCTTGGCCCGAAAGCTGCTGGGCGAGGCGGCCAAGATCAGAAACGAGCCGGCGGGTTACTTCGTGCTCTTGCGGAACGCCCAACAGGTGGCCGCTGAAGCCGCCGACGCCCAGACCGCCCTCGAGGCGGCCGATCGCATGACCCGGGCGTTCGAGATCGATCCGATGGAAACGAAGGTCCAGTGCCTCAGCGCGGTCGCCGAGGCGGCGAAGCTCGCGACGCAGCGCCGGCCGCTCGCCAAGGAGGCGTTTTCGCTGGTCGACGCGGCGGTGGAGGAAGAGAATCTCGAGGCGGCGATCCGGCTCGGCGATATCGCCCGGAAGGCGGCTCAAGGCGCGCGAGAGTACAAGCTGGTCAAAGAGATCACCGCCCGCATGGAGGAGATCGAGGAGGCCAAGGGAGCGACCGCCCTGTATGAGAAGGCGGTGGCCCGGTTGGAGGAGGAGCCGACGAACGCCGCGGCGAACCTTGCCGCGGGCCGGCACGTGTGCTTCGTCCAAGGGGATTGGGAGCGAGGCATTCCGATGCTGGCCTTGGGGAGCGATGCGGAGTTGAAGGCGCTGGCGGTCAAGGAGCTGGAAGCGCCCGCTTCGATAGACGCCCAGGTCGCCTTGGGCGACGGCTGGTGGGACCTGGCTGAGACGAGGGAGGATCGCGAGAAGGCATCTCTCCTGCTGCGAGCGGGCTATTGGTACGGGCAAGTCCGAGTCCGGCCGATCACCGGGCTGGTGAAATCGAAGGTCGAGCAGCGGATGGCGGAGATCGCCAAACTCGGGGAGCCGCTTCCCAAGCCGGGGGTCCCCTCGTCCCCGGCCCGCACGCCCCCGTTTTCGACGGGCCCGCAAGCCAGGTGACGGTCTGCCAGGGTGACTTGCGCGTGGCAGCTCCGGGCGAGACTACGGGGCCAGCTCTTCGAGCATCTCGACGGCCTGATCGACGATCCGTTCGCCGGTGCCCGGCTCGGCGTAGCTGTGCAGGCCGGTCCAGACCTGGTAGCCGCCCAGCTTGTGGGCTTCGCGGTCGGGGAGGTAGCCGATCCAGTCGTTGGAGAGCTCGGCGACGTAGGTGTTGGGCAGGGGCGAGCGGCGCTTGATATCGACGCCGAGCTGGGTGAAGAACTCGGCGGGTACGCCCACGATGGCCACGTCGCCGATGAGCACCACCTGGACCCAGGTCGTCCGCTCTTGGCCCTGCTGGGGCGCCAACAGTTTGCGCATTTCGCGGAAGACGGCGATGACCGACTCGGCCCGTGGGCCGATCCGCTTCTTGCAGTATTCCGAGACGGCCTGATCCTCGGCCGCCTCGTCGAACGTGCGGACCTTGAACGTGAAGGGCCGCTTGATGGCGGCCAGCCGATCGACCTCGTGCGGCTCGGCCCGGGCCAGGGCGTCGAGCACGGCTTGCTTGATTCGCGTGAGGGCCTCGCCGGGGGCGACGTCGAGCCGGTGCGTGGAGCCGGAGGCCCCTTCCATGAAGAGGGCCGTGCCGCCCAGCTCGGTCTCCAACTGCTGCGCGACCAGGCCATAGAACCCCGGGGATCGGAAGTTGCCCGTGACGGCCCCGATCGTGTGGGTCGAGTGGTTGAAGAGCAGGGCCTTCAGGTCGCCCGCCGGATCGCCGAAGGCGAGCACGGGCAGCTCCGGGTCGAACGGACCGGTAGGCCGGACGGCGTCGTCGCGGGGCCCGGTCCAGTGGATCTTTCCGTCGCCGAGCAGGAGCCGGCTGTTCTGCCCGACCGTCTTCTCCTCGCCTTCGTGAAAATGGAACGTGGCTTGTGAGAGCTTGGCGTTGGCCTCGGTGACGGCCTTGACGATTCCCTCTTGCACGCGCTTCGAGAAGACCTCGTCGCGATCGTAGCCGTGCACGCGCATGGTGCTCGGGGCATGGTGCGTGTGGGTGCAGTGGATCATCACGTGGGACGCCGGGATGCCGCAAGTCCGCTCGATCCGTTGGGCCACGGGGTCCAACTGGTCTCGCGTCATCATCAGGACGTCGCAGGCGACGATCGCCAGCTTCGCGGAGCCCGGCTTTTCGAGCACCACGGCCACGGCTCGGAGCTTCCCCTCCTGCCCCTTGACGAAGCGCGGATGGATGCCTCCGGCGATGACCATCGAGTCGTCGGCCACCAGCCCGGCGGCGGCGGCGCCGACGCGCAGGTCGTCGGCCGGGAGCGACGAGCCGGCCGCCGTCAAGGAAAGCAGGAGCGAAGCGAGCATCGCCGTCATCAGCTTCAGCTTGATCATCGGATGACTCCCTCTGCCAGGTCTCCATTTGCGGAGTAGTAGGCACACGGCGTGTGACGTAACCGGCGGACGGCACACGGCGTGTGGGCTGCTACTGAAGTCGGGAAGTTGTTTTTCGGCCGACCCCAACCGTCACGATAGTCGGAACCGTCGCATGTGCAAGGCGTGGCGTCAAGATTCCGCTCGGTACGGACTGGGCGGCGGCGGGCGTTGTCAATCGACAACACGTTTCTTTTGGGAAACGAATCGGGGCGATTCCGTGGCCGGCAAGGTGCGATTCCGGCCTCAACCGACCGAGCGTGGCGCCGCGGGGACGGCGTCGATCCGCCCGGGCCCTAGGAACGGTCTTATCCGATTTGCCCCAAGGCCGGACCTGACGTAGACTTTGGCTAGCTACGTGGGTGGGCCCCTGTCTGATCGCCCACCCTGTGGAAAAAACGCCCGGCGCGACACTTGCTTCCGCCGGGTGGACCCCGCATCCGCCGGTCTCGCGGGGGGCAATCCTTCGAGACCGGCCGAGCGGGCGCCCACGGCCATTCGGCCTGGAGACGCGGTCCGTCTGAAGCACCCTTGATGTAAGCAACCTTGTCTGCCGAACCGTCCATTCAACTCGTCGAGACCGACGGGCTGCGCGAATCTCTGGCCGAGACTTGCGCAAGCCAGGAGGAATTCTGCAAGTTCTTCTCCGTGGTCTTCGCCGAGCTCGACGCGCTCTCCAGCAGGCTGGTGCGACAGCGCCAGGCATGGAGCCTTGAGCGCGCGCAGACCGAATCCGAGTTCCAACGGCGATCCGCGCGCTTGGAGGCCGAGCGGGCCGCGATCGCCGCCGAGCGGGAACAAGCCTGGAAGGAAGTCGACGAGAGGCGAAGCCAAATCGAGCACGAACGCGGCCAGGTCGCCGCGGCCGGCGCGGAGGCCAACGGACAGCTTCTCAAGATGCTGGAAGAGGCCGGGCGTGAGCGATCCGCGTTGCAGACCGCCCTGAAGGAGTCCCAGAGGCAAAGCGATCGCCTGGCCCAAGTCGCCGACGAGCTTTCCAGTACGAGGACCGAGTTGACCGAGGCCCGGCGGGAAATCGAGCGGTCTCGCGAGCGCCTGGACCACGGCGGCGCCGATCGCCCTGGGCCGCAACCGGACCCAAAGCTCCAAGAGCGGCTCCACGCGCTGGAGCAGGAGCGTGCCGAACGGGATCAGGAACGCGTGGTCCTGGAGAGCGAGCTGGACATGGTCCGCAACCGGGCGGCCGAGATGGCCGAAACGCTTGCCCAACAGCAGCAGCAAATGGCCGACGAGCGACAGCAGTGGGGCCAAGAGCTGAAGCGGATGCGACGGCTGCTGGAGACCCTTTCGTCGCGCGGGCTCGAGCATCCCGCGGCCGCGGAGGCACTGCCCACGCGCGTCGCGCCGCGCCGAACGACCGGGAAGTCGCCGGACGAAGTTGCCGCCACCAGGCCGAACGGCGATCCCGTCCTGGGCTCGGTGATGGCCCAATTCGAGATGCTTCAAAAGGACATCGTCCGAAGAAGAAAAGAAAGCGCGTAGGGCAATTGACCAGATCGGAGAGAACGATGCGGGTGAGCCGAAGGACGATCATCATGGGGGCGATCGGGGCGGCCTCGGGGGTGATTCTGGGCCTCGGTTGGCGTTGGGCCTATCCGCCGCTGGCCGCGGGGGGGGGCGTCGGACTTGGCTACGTGCTGCTCGAATGGGCCTCCTGTGGCCTTTGCCCCCACAATCGGCCGCCCGAAGCCCCGCCACCCGACCCTAAGCCTGCGGCCAACCCGGCTACGGTGAAAACCCGTATGGAGCCGGCCGACCCGAGCGACGTCGATGCCCTGGTCGAGCGGATGCTGGCGCACGGGCGCTATGCGCTGTTGTTGCGTCCTCAGATCGCCGTGACGCTGAGCGACGAGCAGTTGGACCGGGCCGTGACCGCCCTGCAAGAAGGGATGGCTCTGGTCCCGGACGGCGAAGTCGTGCTGGGACGGATCGACGAAGCCCTCGACGACGGCCAACTGGAAGAGGAGGAGATTGCCGCTTGTGAAGGCCGGGTGATCCGGGTGGAGCACTTTTTCCTCGATCGTTATCCGGTGACGAACCGTCAGTTCTATGATTTTGTGGCCGGCGGCGGTTACCAGCAGATCGCGATGTGGGACGAGAGGATCTGGCCGGCGGTTCTCGACTTCGTCGACCAGACCGGCCAGCCGGGCCCCCGCTTCTGGCGAGACGGATGCTACCCGAACGGGCTGGAGGACCATCCGGTCGTCGGCGTGAGCTGGTACGAAGCGGTCGCCTACGCTCGATGGGTGGGGAAGCGGCTGCTTACGGATGCCGAGTGGGTGAAGGCGGGGAGCTGGCCCGTGTGTCTCTCGCCCAGCACCCGTGTGCAACGCAAGTACCCCTGGGGCGATTCTATGGAGCGCTCTCGCGTCAACCTATGGGGCTCGGGGCCGGGCGGAACGGTGCCGGTCCACGAGTTTGCCGACGGAGTCAGCGTGGGCGGGGTGTACCAGTTGATCGGCAACGTATGGGAATGGACGCGAGGGGACTTTGAACCGGTTGATCCTTTTCATCGGGACCTGGTATTGGAAATCCCGATGAAGAGCGTCCGCGGCGGCGCGTTCGACACGTACTTCGACAACCAGGCCACGTGCCAATTCCAAAGCGGCGAGACGGCGATCGCTCGAAAACGGAACGTCGGCTTCCGCTGCGCCGTGGGGGCTTGCGACCTGATGCTCGCCCGGCCCACGGACGACTTCGCCGTCCCGGCGGAACTGGAGAGTGCATCGATCGAGGAGGTGCAGGTATGACCAAAGGCGTCATCGTCCCCCTGGAATCGGCCCGGCTCGTCGAATACGCCGTCCCGATCCCCTGCTACGTCTGCGAGGGGCAAAACAACTTCGACGCCGAGTACTGCCGCTACTGCTCGGCCCCGATGGCCCTTGCGCATCAGGCGAACAGCCAGAAGCTGTTTCCCCGGATGGTGGCCACCGTGGGAGCCAGCGGCGTGGGAAAGACGGTCTACCTGGGCATGTTGATGGACATGCTCTCCCGTCGGTCAAAGCACGTCCAGCTTCTGGCCCGGGGGGCGTTCTCCATCACGCTCCAGCAGACCACGCTGGCCGCCCTGGGCCGCTGCGAGTTCCCCGAGAAGACGCCCAACGAGCCGGACCGCTGGAACTGGGTCCACTGCCAGATCCGTCGGCCCAAGCACCGACAGCCGATGGAATTGATCATGCCCGACATGGCCGGCGAGGCCGTTTTGCAGGAGGTCGACCATCCCAACACGTTCCGGGTGATTCGGGCGTTCTTGCAGAAATGCGTGGGGGCCATGGTCTTGATCGACGCGGTCAAGCTCAAGGAGAGCGGCCAGAGCCAGGAGTTCTTCACCATGAAGCTGATCAGCTACCTGGGAGAGTTGGGCGACGATGTCAAGCGGGGATGGTCGAAGAAGCCCGTGGCCCTGATCTTCACCAAGGTCGACCAGTGTGAGCAGTGTGCCAAGGATCCGACGGCGTTTGCCCAAACCCACGCCTCCGGACTCTGGCAGCAGTGTGAGGAGCGGTTCCGGCAATACCGGTTCTTTGCCGCCGGCGTGGCCGGGGCGTGTGCATATCGCCGCTCCCTCGACAACGGCCGCATGCACGTGCCGCTGAGGATCGAGCCCCACGGCATTGTCGAGCCGTTCGAATGGTTGCTCTCGAAGCTGGGTCCGGGCGGTCGGCGGTGAGGAGATTCCGAGCGGCCCGTCATGCTCGAAGGAGCTAGAGTTCCAGAAGACGCCACCGACCGATTTGTCCCTCTTGATTGCTAAGCAGCCCCCCCCGATCTAAGGGCCAACATGGACTGGATCGAACAAGCCGTCTTCACGTCCGCCGAGACGGATCGCTCGGCCGGGTATCAAGTGGTGGCCACCAGCCCGGGCGTCTCGGAGGCCGATGCCCGGGAGCTCGCCGTGTGGGGCCCTTCCCACAATGCCTTGCTCGAGCCGAGCCCCAGCGCGGTCAGCTACAACTTCCATCCGCTGTCCGGCGGAAGCTACTGCGTGGGTCGGACCACGTCGGCGGGTTGGGAATACAGTGGTCGCGGCGGCGCGCGGATCTACACCCAATGCTTGATCGTCCCGCCCAGCACGCTCGCCCGGTTTGCCAACAATCCCTTCGCGCTATTGCGCGCGGCGTTGGCCGCGGGAGTGCTCCTGCTTCACGACAAAGTGCCCGAACGGCTGGAGCCCTTGCGGTTGGCCGGTCGTGCGGCCGTCGTGGATCAAGCGCTATTGGCCCGGCTCTGCGCCAACCCGGGGCCCGATTGGCTGGCCTCGCTGGTCCAGGCGGCGCTCACGTCCGCCACCGTGGCCGTCACCGCCGGGCCTTCCGCCGAACACCTGATCGCCGGCCTGGTCAACTGCCTGCCGCCGGAATGTCGTTTGCAGTTCTCGTTTTCCACGGGCCTGAAGTTCTCGTCGCGCCGGCCGTTTCGGGTGATCGCCCTTTCGGAAGACGAGGAAGAGCGGCATCGGGTGAAGCGGCTCTACGACGTCGCCGTATTGGACTTCTCCGGCCAGGTCCCTTCCGAGTTCACTCCGATGGAAAGCTGGGCACGGTTCATCCAACGGGCATTGAGGACGCGCCGGACTTCGTTCTTGGCCAACCGGCTCTCGCGTCGCCAATGCGAGTTCGCACCGGAGGACTTGCCTGCTCTGGGTCTGCAACTGCTCGAGGAGCTCGACGCCTCGTCCCTTGCCGGCGACGAAGCCGACGCCGACGGCGGCGATGGCCGCGCGTCCGAAGGTGCGTCCGAAGATCGCGAGTGGCTCGACCAACTGCCGGACGAGGAGCCGACCATCATCCAACTGCCGGACGAGGACACCTGGATCGGCCAGACCCTGTACGAACGTCTCTTGCCCAGGGGGCTTGCCGCATCGCGAGACGACGCCTCCGCGGACCCCACGCGCGACGATCAACCCGGGCTCTCCGAGTCGCCGCCGTCCCGCGCCCATCAGCGGCCGCACGAACCCCACGCCCGTGTCCCCGGGGAATGCTGCCCTCGGACTGCCGCCAGACGCAAGGCGTCGGCCCCTTCGCACGATCTCGACCTGGACGACCCCGACGTGCTGGAAAGGCTGGAGCATCTCGACGACCTCGTCTACGACGCGGTCGCCGGCAAGCCCGACGCGATGGACCGGCTCAAGAATTTCTGGCCCCAGGTCCGCGACGACCTGGGCGAAGAGATCCTCGCCGAGTCGCAAGGACAGTACCTCCGCTACGCCCTCTCCACCTGGATCGAATCGATCGAGCCGGACGAAGTCCGTGATCCTTCCCGGGCGGTTCAGTCGCTGGAAGTGCTTTGCGTGCTGTTCGACCAGATGTAGGTCGCCGACGGCACGGCAGGCTGCATGCACGCACGCGGAATACCCTCCCAAGCCGCCGGCGAAGCAGCGCTTCGCGGAATTGGGTTCCCAAGCCGGAGCTTGGGAATCAGAGAATGACTTGTGCGATCTCGGATGAGTCATTCATGCGCAGTGCCTACGCCAAGGCTTTGCCGACCGCCGCCCGCGTCTTCTCCAGCCCGGTCTTCGCCACGGTCACAGCGTCCTGCTTCCAGTAGTCGCGGTTGAACAGCTCCAGGGAGAGCATGCCGCGGAAGCCGGTGTCGTAAAGCGTTCGCAGCACGGAGGAAAGCGGGCAGACGCCGTCGCCGGGGTACACGCGGTGCGAGTCGTTGATCTCCTCCCGCGGCGGGTCGTCGGGATAGTCGTTCACATGGAAGGCGTGCATCTTGGCCCCGCTCAAGAGCTTCAGACACTCGAAGCCGCTCCCGCCCCGGTACATGTGGAAGGCGTCCAAGAGCAGGCAGGCCTCCGGGTGGTCGGCCCGGCAGGCGACGTAGGCCGCCTCGCCGACGGTGCCCAGCGTTTGCGCGGACCCCCAGATCTCCAATTGCGGGATCACGCCGGCTTGTCGCCCCAGCTCCAACAGGGCCCGGTACCGCTCGGCGACCTTCCCCAGGTCCACGCCCGGCGTGCGGTTGATGCCGGCCGGCGAGGCGGCGATGTGCGTGCCGCCGAGCTGGGCCACCAGGTCCATCTCCTCGCGGAATTGCTCCAGCCCTTCCGCCCGTTGGGCGTCGTCATCGACGGCCCAACGCGTGAACCCGATCGCACCGACCACCTTGAGGCCCAGATCGTCGATCCGCTTCCGGAGATCCTGAAGCGAACCGCCTTCGTCGACGTAGCGGCGGACGTTGCGGATCCACGGCTCCACGCCCTGCCAGCCGGCCTGGGCCGCGACCTCGACCTCTTCGGCCAGGGAGAGCTTGTGCCCCATGATCGTGCCCAGGTTCAGGCAGTAGCCAAAGGGCTCCGATGCCGGCTGAGTCCGCGGCTTTTCGGCCGCCGACACCGAAGCACCCGCCGGGGCCGCGGCCGCACCCAGCCAAAGGCCGGAGCGGGCGATCATTGCGCGTCGTGTGAGTTCGGTGCTCATCGTCGTCTGTTGGCTCCGTGATCGAATCTGGTGCGGGGAAGACCGAGCCGGACGGTGGCGGAATGCCGCGATTTCGGCCAAACACCATTCTCGTGAAGTAACGCCCGCTCTGCAATGCCTGGCGGGCGCCAAGCTCCCCTGGCAGATCGAAGGCTGCCACGGGCACCGGGTGCCACGGGCACCGGGTGCCACGGGCGTCTCGCCCGTGCTGGCCCGATTCCGCCAATGGCGACGAGCACGGGCGAGATGCCCGCGCCACCGCTGCCGCCACCCCGCCGCGCTCATTCGGCGTCGATCGGAGGACCGTCTCAGAAAGTGACGGATTCCAGCTCCGGATACTCGCTCGGGCGGACCATGCGGATCAGTTGCAGCCCGAGCTGATGGAAGCCGGCCCCCATGGGATTGAGGTGCCGGGCTTCGGCGTGGACGAATCGCATCTCCCGTTCCCAGCGGAAGGCGATGATCGACTCCTCCGGCACGCGAGCACTGTCAACCACCAGCGACAGCCCGCTGGTGGAGAACTCCTTGGTCACGGCGGCGAACGTCCGCTCGAAGACCGGCTTGCCGTTTTCGACCGGGATCACCAGGACCACCACGCAAAGCCGCACCCGGCCCTCCAGCCGCGGTCCTTCGATGAGGGCCTCCAGCTCCGAGCAATTGTTGTTGACCACCTTGAGGACGAAGCTCTGCACTTCCTGCTCTCTCTTGCGCGAGAAGATTGGCACGGGTCTCTCCCTGGCTGCTGGCGTCGATCTCAGTCTGAGCCGTTCGAGGCGGCGTTCGTCTCACAAGCATAGTTTACGGGGAGCCGGCGCACCGCCGACTGGGAGGGACATGACGCCTGTGCCGGTCGCACGGGCGAAGGACGTTCGACGGCCGAGGGCACGTCGGCCAAGTTCCGGTGCCGTGGCACAACGGCCCCGAGGAATCGCTACGTCCCCAGGCTGAAGATCCAATAGACCGCGGCGATGAATGCCACCACGGCCCCCGCGGCTCCCAGCACGCCGAGGACGCTCACCCGGGTAGGCATCGGGATCTCGAAGCCGGGCAGGTCGACCAGCACGCGCCGCGGGGCCGGCGCCACGCCGGGCGGGAGCTCGAACGGTCGCGTCTCCGGCTCGTCCCGGCCGACCGGCGTGCGCAGGCACGCGTAGAATCGCTCCAGCTTCTCCTGGGAGACGGGGCGAGTGAGCAGGCTGACCAGCACCAGGGCGACCAGCCCCACGGTCAGATAGATGATCATCTGCCAGGGCAGATAGAGCTTGCCCTCCCAGAGCATGAAGTCGGGGAGCTTGTCGGCGAAGCGGGCGTTGAAGTCCCAGACGTCGTGATACAACAGCTTCACCTGGACGACGCCCCCCGCATCGGTCCATCGCTGCCAGCCGTAAGGAAGGCTGATCACGCCGGTGAACAGATACGCGCCGAACCCGGCGAGCGTGCCGGCCCAAGCCCCGGCCGACGTGGTTCGCCGCCAGAACAGCCCGATCCAGAACGCCAGCCCCATCATCGCCGACACCTTCCAGAACACCTCCAGCCCGTGGACCACGCTCTCCAGCCGCAGGGCGAAGAAGATCCCGGCGATGACGACCAGGATCGACACCACGCGGCCCACGAACATGTAGTGCCGGTCGCTGGCCGTGCGTACGATCAGTTTGCGGTAGACGTTCTCGGTGAACAGCGCCGACGAGGCGACCATGAACGCGTCGCACGAGCTCATCACCGCCGCCAGCATCGAGGCGATGAACAGGCCGACCAGCCCGGGCGCGATCCCGGGCAAGAGATCGCGGGCCATCAGTCCGTAGACGTGGTCGATCTCCGACTCGGGGATCCGGGCTTGATCCATGTAGAGGGCCACGGCGCACAGGCCGGTCAGCACCCAGGCCACCGTGCAGAACCGCTTGATGAACATCCCGCAAGTCATTCCCACCCGCGCTTGCATCTCCGTCCTGCCCGCGGCGCACAGGCTCATGGTGTGCGGCTGAGTGCCGTAGCCGACCAGGCCGTTCAAGGAGATGATCGCGATGTAGAAGGCCGTGATCTCCCCGCCCGTGGAGACGACCTGGAACATGCCGGGGTCGTGGATCGCCGCGCGCAGGCCGGTCATTCCCCCCACGGCCGCCAGGGCGAAGGGGAGAATGAGGAACGAGAGCACGATCGTCAGAATCCCCTGGATGAAATCGGTAATGATCGCGGCACTGAGCCCGCCGGCAACGCCATAGATCACGAACATCACGCTCATGCCCAAGATGGCATAGAAGGCGGGGATCGCGCCGCCGGAGACGGCCGTGATCATCGCGCTGGAGCCCTTGAGCATCACCCCGATGTTGACGGTGAGCTGCAAGATCGCCACCACGGCGTAGAGCACGGCCACGCCCCGGTCGAATCGGGCCTCGAAATAGTCGGACGTGGTCACCGCCCGCATCCGGCGGAACAGCGGGGCGATCACCCAGTACAAGGGCGTGGAGAAGATCCACAGGAGCTGGTACCACATGCCCGACGCCCCGGCCCGGTACGCCTTGGCCGACACGCCCACCGCCTGGTCGGAATGCGTGCCCGTGCCGAAGTTGAAGAAGATCATCATCAGGCTGCCGAACTTCCGCTCGCTGATGAAGAACGTGGCGGCGCTCTTCACCATCCGAACCGTCCAGACGCCGATCAGCGTGATCCCCACCAGGTAGACGCAGATCACCAGCCAATCGATGAGCGTGATGCCGTGCATAGCAGTACCGCGACGGAGAGTTCCATGGTCATGTTGCGGCGCACCGGCCGGCCGCACGATTTGGTGAGAGATTACCCGGGCAGCCGCGCCGGGTCAAGCGACCGGCGGTTGGACTGTGGGCCGCCGCGCTGTGCAATGCCGCAAGCGGCTCTCGAAGGCTCATCGCTCGTGTGGATGCAGCGGGACGTCTTGCTCGATCGTGCCTGTGCCGGACAGCTCGATCGTCCCTTCGCGGCCCGACCATCCGGCGAGATGGACGACGACCTTGCTTGCCGGGTTTCGCCGCGGCGGGTCGAGCTTGAGGGTGGCGCGGGAGCCGTCGTCGGCCACGCGGAGCTCGAAGGAGATCGGGCCGAACTCGGTGAGCACGCCGTCGACGCGTGTGACCGCCCCCGGCTTCGCCCAGGTGGGCGGCAAGCCCTCGAACAGGTGCAGCTCGCTGCCCCGCTCCAGCACGAGCAGGTGGCGCACGAGGCGGATGAACTCGGCGCTGGCCCAGTTGTGGGGCATGTCGCCGCAGACTTCCGGCCCTTCGCCCACCGGGCGCTGCTCCTCGCGCCATGCCAAGAGCGGCGACGCGTGGTTGGCGAATGCGTAGAGCGTCTCGGCCGCCTTCGGGCCGTCGCCCTGCCATAGCCAAGCGTGGGCGTAGAAGGAGCCAAAATAGTTCCAGATGCCCTTGGCGACCCAGCCGGTGTCGTACACGAGCCCTTCCCGCTCATTGGCCCGAAGCATGGCCAGGTTGCCCCGGACGAGGGGATCGTCGCCGGCGAACAGCTTGCCGGGGAACACGGCGTGGAGGAACGCCCACTGGGCCTTTTGGACCGGCACGTTCTGGTCGTCGCGCATGCGGATGGGGAGGCAGCGGTTGCCGTGGGCGTCGGTGGTCATGTCCCGCTCGGCGGCGCGGCGGAACGTGGCGTAGAAGTCGTCGTACTCCTGCTGCCACTCGTTGGCCTGCACTATGTTGCCCAGCCACTCGGCCGCGTCGACGGCCGCCCGCATGCCCACGAGCGTCCAGTAGACGTTGGTGTACTCGGGGTACTTGCCGGGGAGGCCCCCGTCGCTGAACCCTTCGGGGATCAGCTTGAAGTTGGGGGCCTTGGGGTCGGCCCAGGTCTTCGCCCGCATCGAGCGGATGTAGTCGAACCCCCGCTCCACGTTGGGCCAGACCTTGAACAGCCAGGTGGGATCGTTCGTGAGCCGGGCGTGCCGCGTGACGGCCCAGAGGGCGATGCCCGTCTCCTTCCAGTGGCCGTCGATGATCATGATCGCCCCGTCGTCACGCTGGAAGCTGAGCAGGTAGTCGATCCCGGCGCGGGCTTCGTCCACGCGGCCCAGGAAGGCCACGGCCTCCATCAGGAACGAGCCGTCCACGACCCAGAGGCCGCGGTAGCAGGTCGGCCCGACCTGGAAGGCGGGCAGTCCGTCCTTGATCTCCCGGGCCTGGTAGATGTTGCGCACCGCCGAGTCCAACTGGGCCTGGATGCCCGGGTCGGGCACCTGGATGCGCCCGTACGGCAGGTCGGCCTGCTCCCAATACTGCTCCGCACGACGGCGCAGCGCGACGGCAGCGTCCCAATCCCTGGGCACGAGTTGCGGGTGCTGGCCCCGTCCGACCCCGATGGCCAGTTGGCCCTCCGCCCCGGCGGCGAGCTTAACGGCCTTGAACCGGAGCACCAGCTTGCCCTCGGATTGCTCCGCCGCCTCGAAAGGCGCGGACGCCGCGAGCACCGTCTCCGGGCCGGCGTCGACCCGGGCCGGGTCCGACTGGGGCGTAATCTTCATCTCGCTTTCGACCGTCACGACGGGCCGGACCGTGACCTCCTCGCCGCCCTTGTTCCGCAGCCGCACCAGGACGAGGTCGTGCCGCGGCGGCCCGGTCTCGGGAAGCGGCTGTCCGCAGTCGATATGCGCCAGCGCCCGGCGGCTGCTTTGGCCCGCAAGCAGCTCGTCCATCGGGGGAGCTTTGCCCTCGAAGATCCAAAGGACGTTGAGGATTGTGTTTTGGTCCGGGGCGCCCTTGGCGGCGGCGACCGTCACGTCGATCCAGCCGTCGCCGTTTTGGTCGCGTGCCTCGAACGGGAACAGCACGGGCACGTTGCGGCCGTGCTCGCCGACCATGTCGACGGTCTTGAGCGTCTTGCCCTCGATCTCGAGGTCGAGCGGTCGCTTGGCGGGCTCGTTCCAATGCCCTTCACACAGTCCAAACACGACCGTGTACGGCCCCGGCCCGTACGCCCGGAACCGATAGCGGACCGACTGGCGGAAGCCGACGGCGATGTTTCGGAAGCCCGGATCGCATTCGCCCTTGGGCGCGGCCCAGTTCACGAGGTCCCGCTTGTCGTCCAATCGCTCGACGACCGTCCCTTCCTGACCCGGCCGCAACGGCGGCGCCACGGCCATCGCCTCTTCGATGATCTCGACCGGCCCCCGGCGTTTGATCGTGCGGACGATGGGCACCCGCGGCGAGACCAGCTCCTGCTGCACCCATTCGGTCGGGGCGGCTTCGGATTGGCCGGCTTCCGTCTCGGGCTCCAGGGAGAAAGTGATCCGCGTCTTGAAGCCCGAGTACTTACCGCGGAAGTCGTAGAGGAGTTGCCCTTCCTTGCCCACGAGCGTCTTCTGCCAGTCGTCGGGCAGGCAGATCGACGTCTGCCACCAGGGCGGGGCGAATCGGTGGTCGACGGTCCAGGCCGGCGCCGCGGACGCCGCCTCTTCGGCCGACCGGGCCATAGAAACCGTCAGGGCGAGGCAGCATGCAACGAGGATCATCGCCGCGGCAATCCCTCGGTCTGTCATGGGTCCGCTCCTTCGATCGAGTGCGTGTTGGAGATCCCGATTGTGTCTGTTTTCCGGCTGAATCGGCGCTGTAGTATCGCGCATGCCCTACGCGCCCGCAAGGGCGTGCCGGCCGGCAGTCGTCGGTGGTTCCCCAGACGCGCTCGCCCCCTCCCGGGGAGCCGAGAGGGCTGAAACCTCGTGCACTCGGGCTTGCCGCTTGTTAGAATCGGACCGTTCCCAAGTCAACGAGAAAGGGCCCGACATGAGCAGTCCACGCGCGATCCCCAGACGAACGTTTCTCCGAACCGCGGCGGCCGGCGTCGCCTCCACCGCCGCGTCGCTGGCGACAACGGGCCGCGCCGCGGTCCGATCGCGGCGGCCCAAGGACCGCCCGAATATCCTGGTGATCATGTCCGACGAGCACAACGCGGGCGTGACCGGGTGTTACGGCAGCCCGATCGTCCGCACGCCGAACCTCGATCGGCTCGCCGAGCGGGGAATCGCGCTGGACGGCTGCTACTGCAATTCGCCGTTGTGCGTGCCGTCGCGGATGTCGTTCACCGCCGGCAAGTACGTCTCGCGGACCGGGGCCTGGAACAACTCCTGCTGGCTCCCTTCCGACGAGTACCCGTCGATCGCCCGGGTGATGACCGCCGCCGGGTACGATTCACTCCTCTGCGGCAAGATGCACTACGACCGCACCCGGCGATACGGCTTTACCGAGATCGGCGGGATGATGAACGGGAGCTTCAAGACCGGCACAGGCGGGCGGCGCAAGCCGGACGACCTGCCGGAGAGCCCCACCAAGATCTCCGCCCGCTTCCAGCAGTTCTACGCGGCCGACGACTCGAGCATCCTGACCCACGACCGGAACGTGACGGCCGGGGTGACCGATTTTCTTCAGAAGCGCAAGCGGAGCGAGAGGCCGTTCTTTCTTTTTGCGGGCTACCTGGCGCCGCACTTCCCGCTGATCGTACCGCAGCCGTACTGGGACCCGTATCATGGCAAAGTGCCCATGCCCGAGATCCCGCCGGGACACCTCGATTCGCTCCCGCTGAACTACAAGCACCTTCGGGCCGGGTTCCAGGTGATCGGGGTCCCCGACGAAATCACCCGCAAGGGACGCGAGCTGTATCACGGGCTGACTCAATGGTTCGACGATCAGGTGGGGATCGTCCTGAAGACGTTGGGCGCAAGCGACGCGGCCGACAACACGGTCGTCGTCTACACGAGCGATCACGGCGAGAACGTCGGCGAACACGGGCTGTGGTGGAAAAACTGCATGTACCAGCACGCCGCCCGAGTGCCGTGCCTCGTGAGCTGGCCCGAGCGATGGACGGGCGGAGAGCGCCGCTCGCAGGCCTGCTCGATGGTCGACCTGGTGCAGACGATCGCCGAGCTGGGCGGGGCCGAAACGCCCGACGACTGGAACGGCGACTCGATGTGCTCCTGGATGGACGACCCCGATTCGCCGTGGAGAGACCTCGCCGTCAGCGAGTACTACGCCCACAACATCGCCTCCGGCTACGCGATGCTCCGCTCGGGCGACTACAAGTACGTATATCACTCGCGCATGGACGAAAGCCATCCGCCGGAGCGGGAACTGTATGACCTGAAAGCCGACCCCGGCGAGTTCCGCAATCTCGCCCGCGACCCCGGCCAACGGGAACGGATCGAGACGATGCACGCCGCGCTGGTGCAGGAATTGGGCGAAGAGCCCGACGAAACGGAGCTGCGCTGCCGGGCCGATTACGCCAAGGGCTACGGGCGGGCACAGCCGGGGAAAGGGAAGTCGAAAAAGACGCGGAAGAAACAGACGGCCTGAGGCGGCCGGCGCCGCTTGCGGCTTCGCCGGCCCGAGGGACAATCGCTGAATCCACCTTGATCCAAACAACCCGGGTTCTGTGTCATGGACTTCTCCCCCTCCGTTTACGAACACGCCGCGTTCCTCATCGGGCGCACGCCGTGGGAGGTCTCGCGGGATGCGGACTTGCTCTACGAAGCCCATGCCGAGGCGTATCGGCGCTACCAGCACTCACCGATCGTCGTGGGAATCGACATCTACAACCTGGAGGCCGAGGCGTACGGCGGCGTGATCGAGAAGCCGCACGGCGTGGGAATCCCGGCGGTGGCAAGACCGATCCTGGGGTCGGCAGGCGAGCTGTGCGGGTTGAGACCGTTCGATCCGCAATCGGCCGGGCGGATCCCGATGGTCCTTGAAGTCGCACGGCGGCTCGCCGCGGAGTTTTCGGACGCCGACGTCCGCGTGCCCTTGAGCGGGCCGTTCTCGATCGCCGCCAGCCTGGTCGGCTTTGAAAGCCTGTTGTGCGACGTCCTCACGCAGCCCGACGAAGCGGCCGCCGGGCTGATGCGCCTGGTCGACGGCCAGGTCGACTTCTGCCACGCGATCAACCAGGCGGGGGTGGACGTCGCGTTTTTCGAGTCGGCCGCCGCGCCGCCGCTGTTGTCGCCGGAGATGTTTCGCCGGGTGGAGCTGCCCGCCCTTCGGAGCACCATCGACTGCGCGGCCTCGGTAATGGGACACCCGATCCCGTGCATCATCGGCGGCGATACGACGCCGATTCTGCCCCGTATTCTGGAGACGGGCACGAAGTACGTCATCTGCCCCATTGAAACCGACCAGAGGGCGTTCATGCGGGAGATCTGGGACCGCACGGACGTACGGGTGCGAGTGAACACGTCGTCGGAGGTCATGGTCCGCGGCACCCGAGAGGCGATCGGGGCGGAGGTCGACCGGATCGTCGAGCTGACGGCAGGTCGGGCCAACGTGTGCCTGGGCACGGGGGCGCTCCCCTACGAGACGCCGCCGGAGAACGTGCTGTTCGTCAAGGCGTGTTGCGAGGGGCTGTAAGAGACGGGCTCGGCATGGCGTGGTAACGAGGCCGGAAAACACCTCGCGCGAGTGGTTCGGGCATAGCCCGTGGGGCCATACGGTCGGGGATGCGATCCTGGGGGCCGAGCTCCATCCGGCGGCGGCAGAACTCCTCTGGCAAAGTTGTCTCGGAAGGCTAGAATAACATGGGTCTGGAAATGGCGAGCTAGGAACCTATCGGTCGCATTCCTTTGCCCCCCCATTGGGGGCGTAAAAGTCTGCGGCTAGTTTGTTTTGGGGCTCGGAGGAAATCGACGTGTGTCCGTCCGTTCCCAGGCAGAGCCTGGGAACGAGGAGACAACGTTATCTGACCAGTTCGGAGGTGAGTTGGCGGTGAGCAAAGAGCCCTCCCACGCAGGAGAAGAGCAATCGGTTGAGCTGCGGGACCCGATGATGGCCGCCCTGTTAGCTTGGCTCGTGCCCGGGCTGGGGCACTACTACCAGGGGCGCACGGCCAAGGCGATCCTGTTCTTCGTCTGCATCATGGGCACGTTTCTTTACGGAGTGTACCTGGGGGGCAGCAGCGAGCTGGGCTGGGGCCGGGCTGTCTATGCGTCGTGGCATCCGGGGGGGCGGCGCCTACCCTACTTGTGTCAGATGGGGATCGGGCTTCCGGCGATGCCCGCGTTGCTGCAAGCGGTTCGGGCCAGCAGAGGGGAAAAGCCGTGGTCGGAGTTCATGGCCCCCCCTCGCCCTGACTTTACCGAAGAGGTCAGCGACAGCGTCCGCGGGGCGCTGGCCAACCAGCCCACGCTCGACGACCTCAACCGCAAGCTGAACCGGTTCTTCGAATTCGCCACCGTTTACACGATGGTCGCGGGGCTGTTGAACATCCTGGCGATCTACGACGCCTGGGGCGGCCCGGTCTCCCTGGAGAAGGACGAGGACGACGACGAGGAAGAAGAGGACCAGGACGAGGAGAAGGCCGCGGCGAAGTCCTGAGCCGCTTTTGCCTCAACGCCCGGGAGAGCACGTTTCGATGGACAGCATCTTGACCAACGACTTGTGGTTCGCGTTGCCGCTGGTGATCGCGGTGAGTCTGGTTTATGCCGCGACGCGACACGAATCCATGGCCCCCATCCTCCGCCACGCGATGCGGATCGGAACGTGGATCGTCGGATTCATGGTGGTGGTGTTCGTCGTGCTCGAGCTGGGCATCTGGTACCAGTCAAGGGGAGGCTGATGAGGATCGTGGTTCTGGGGGCGGGGACCGTCGGCACCTCGATTGCCGAGATGCTGTGCCTGCACCGGCATAGCGTGACGGTTGTGGACAACGACGCGGGCGCCACGCAGCGGGCGAACGACGAGCTCGACGTCCGCGCGGTGACGGGCTCGGCGGCCCAGTCGACGATTCTGTTCCAGGCCGGGGTTGCGGGGGCCGACTTGTGTCTGGCGGTCACCGGCAGCGACGAGGCGAACATGGTCGCGGCCAGCATTGCCAAGGCCATGGGGACCCGTCGCGCGGTGGCCCGCGTCTACGCGCCCGTCTTTCGCGACCTGAGCACGTTCGACTACCAGCGTCACTTCAAGATCGACCGCCTGTTGAGCCTCGAGCACCTTTCGGCCATGGAGCTTGCGCGCGAGATCCGGCATCCCGGCTCGATCGCCGTGGAGAACTTCGCCCGCGGCGAGCTGGAAATGCAGGAAGTGGCGATCAGCGAGAAGACCGGCGCGGTCGGAGTGCCCTTGAGGGATCTGGAGTTTCCCAAGGGTGTGCGGATCGGGTCGATCTATCGCGACAAGAAGCTGTCGATTGCCCGGGCCGACGATCGGATCGCCGTGGGCGACCGGGTCTCGCTGATCGGGAGCCGTGAGGACATCGACGACGTGAAGGAGCTGTTTGAAGTCGAGCCGCCGCAGAAGCTGGGCGTTGTGATCGCCGGCGGCGGGGAGACGGGCTACCACCTGGCCCGGGTGCTGGAAGGACGCCGCTGTGCCGTGGTTCTGATGGAGACGAATCGCGAGCGATGCGAGTTTCTGGCCGCGCATCTGAAGCACACCACGGTGGTGAATGCCGATGCCCGACGTCGCGCCGACCTGGAAGAGGAGCGGGTGGGAAGTGCCGACGTGTTCGTGGCCTGCACCGGCGACGACGAAGACAACATCATGGCCTGCGTCGAGGCCAAGGAGCTGGGCGCGGCGACGATCCTGAGCATCGTCGGCCGGCCCGACTACGCCAACGTGGTGGGCAAGCTCGGAATCAACAAGGCGATCAGCCCGCGGGAAGTCGTCGCCAAGCAAGTCTTGGGTTTCTTGAACACGGGGCCGGTGATATCCCGAATGCCGCTTTCCTCGGGAGCGGGCGTCGACATCCTGGAGATCGAGGTGGTGGAGGAAGCGCCGGTGACGGAGCACGTGCTGGCCAACGTGCCTTTCCCCTCGTCGTGTCTGATCGCCGCGGTGATCCGCGAGAACTACGTGAAAGTCCCCGGCGCCGACGACCGTCTGCGCCCCGGGGATACCGTGGTCGCCCTGGTCCAGGACGCCGTCGTCGAGGAGACGGTAAGCTTGTTCAGCACCAACGGCACGCTCGACTAGGGGCCGCGACTCACGCAAATCGCCTGCTTCCCGGCTTGCACCCCAGACGCTCACAACCGGCGGTGGCACGATGAACGGGCGCCTCCTCTCGAAGCTGCTCAGCCTCGTGGCGATGCTGATCGGCGGCTCGATGGCCTTCAGCCTCCCGTGGGCCGTGGTCGGGGGCCGGTGGAAACACGAGAGCCAAGGATTCTTCGGCCTGTTGGGGGCGATTGCCGCCTGCTTCGTCGTTGCCGCGGTGCTGCGACACTTCGGACGCCGCTCGCAAGGCAGACTGTTTCGCAAAGAGGCGATGGCCGTCGTCGGCCTGAGCTGGGTCCTGGCCACGGTGCTGGGCGCTCTCCCCTACCTGCTCAGCGGCACGTGTCGGGCGCCGGGCGTGCCGATGAGCGCCGTCGACGCGATGTTCGAGGCCCAAAGCGGCTTCAGCACGACCGGCGCCACCGTGCTCACCGAACTGGAGGACCCCTCGCTGGTCCCCCGATGCATCCTCTTCTGGCGATCCAGCACGCACTTCCTCGGCGGCCTGGGAATCATCGTGCTGTTCGTGGCCATCCTCGGACAAGGCTCGGCCGGCAAGGCGCTGATGCGCGCCGAAATGCCCGGCCCCAGCCATTCCACGCCCCAAGCGCGCGTGCAGCATACCGCGTGGATCCTCTTTCTGATCTACGTGGCGCTGAACGGGTCCCTGACCATTCTCCTCCTCGTCCAAGGGCTCTCGCTGTTCGACGCGCTCTGCCACGCCTTCGGCACCATGGCCACCGGCGGCTTCAGCACGTACAACGCCTCGATCGGGCATTTCACGACCGATCAAGCGCTCAACGGCACGATGATCGAAATGACCTTCGTCCTGTTCATGCTCTTCGCCGGGACGAACTTCATGCTCCTTTACTGCGTGGTCATCCGGCAGCCGGGAAGGCTCTTGCGCGACGTCGAGTGGCGGACCTACATCACGGTGATCCTGGTGGCGACCGCCTGCGTGGTCACGGTGGGCCTGGCGTTCCAGGACTTCGACGAGTACGGCACCTCGGATACGCCCGTCAACGGAGGAACGGCCACCGCGGACGATCCGCATCCGGTCCTTCGCGCCGTCCGCTTCAGCCTGTTCCAGGTCGTTTCCATCATGACCACGACGGGGTTCTGCACCGACGAGTTCGACAAGTGGAACAGCTTCGCCTGCGGCCTCCTGCTGGTGCTGATGTTCGTCGGGGGCTGTGCCGGGAGCACCGGCGGGGGGCTGAAGGTGATCCGTCACGTCCTCTTCGTGAAGATCCTCCGGCTGGAGATCGAGCGGGCTTATCATCCCCGGGTGGTCCGGCCGCTCAGGCTGGGCGGCGAAGTCGTCGAGGACCAGGAGCTGCGCCGCAACGTGCTCGTCTACTTCGGCCTCGTCCTGGCCATCTTCGTCTTCGGTTGGCTCTTCACGATCACGCTGGAGCCGGACAGCACGTGGACCGAGCACGGGCACTATCCCGAGCACAAGCTCCGCGACGCCGCCGGCTGCGTCGCCGCCACCCTGAACAACATCGGCCCGGGCCTGGGCGTGATCGGCGCCCGACAGAGCTACACCAGCTTCACCCCTTGGACCAAGGGGCTCTTCATCCTCCTGATGATGCTCGGCCGGCTGGAGATCTTCGTCATCCTCGTCCTCTTCGTGCCCGGCTTCTGGCGGAGCCAATGACCTCTCGGCGCCCGCGCCTCGCCGTTTCGGCCAGGCTATCCACGCGTGGTGTTTTTGAGGGGGCCCGCCCGCTCGGCCAGCCGCAGTCCGACGCCGCTCCAGCGTCGTCGGAGGTCGTCGAGAGACCACTCCACGCATCCGCAGGAGGGATCGCCGATGAGGACTCGGCCGCGGGGGGTGACCCCGAGAATGACGACGGTATGCTTCACCTTGGGCAGCCACGTCGGCGCGGCGCCGTCGCGCTGGCCAATGCAGGTTTGCGGCTCAATTCGCGGGTTCATGATGACCGGGTACGAATTCGCCCGGCATAGCTCCTCGACGCTGCACCGGACGATCTCGACGTCCCGTGCGGTGTCGCGGGTCTTCAACTTCAGCCCGCGATAGAGACCCAGCGGCGACGTGCCGGCCTTGCTCGTCAAACACAGCCGGCTCATCTCGCGCTCGCTCGCCTCGACGTCGCAACACTGCAGCGCCGTCACGGCGCAACAGGGGCTGCACGACGCGGACGAGGTCTGCACGCAAACGCCGTTCTCAAAACGGCCCGTCGCCCCGACCCGCTGCGGGAGCAAATGAAAGAGCACGGTGTACCAGGCCAGCGAGAGGAGGATCAGCACGAACACGGCGCGGCGCCACGGCGGGACGGCCCGTTGTCCGCTCACGATCCCCGCGAGAAGCGCCGCCCCCGGCGGCAGCCAGTTGCCCAGGAGGATCACGTTCGTTAGCGGCAGGATCTCGGCAAGCCGCAGCGTGCCGTGAACCGTGCTTGCGAACACGAGGATGCAAGCCACGGTGGCCGACGCGACGCCCAGTGAGAGTGCAGCGGGCCGTTGGCGGGCTGTCGTCGCTCCCCACCGGAAAAGCACCACCGACAAGCTGAGGAGAATCGCCACCCCTGCCAGGAGGTCCCCCCTCGCGCCCGGGGAGAGCGGTTGTTGATCCCAAGGGACGATCGAGGCCCACTTGCCCGCACCGAGCGCCCAACGCTCCGAGGCAGGTTGCCCGTCGCCCGACGCCTTCTCATGCTCAGCTCCCTGTTGCCGGCAGGACTTGCCCGGAAGTTCCGGTGGTCGGATCTTGCAGCAACAGTGAAGGGCGATCGTCGGCTCCGTCTCCAACACCACGCGGGAAAAGGCCGGCTCTGTTGGTGGGAATAGTGGAGTCAGGCAGTCTCGCGGTGCTCGCCAATGGAGCGTGGCGGCCGTGATCCGGCTTTCGCCCAGGTCGTACTGAAACGTACCGACCGGCGGGAAAGGGTATTCGGCAGGGCGGCCCGAGGGGGGGCGTCGGATCCGCAGCGTCGCACGCTGCGTGCCGCCCTGCCGATAGTCTCCCGTAGGTTCGATGACGATCTTCCCTCTCGGGATCTCCCGCATGGAAGGCGGCGTGAGACCCCTGAGCTGGGCCGCGTCGACCGTCCACGTTCCGTTTGGATTGCGATTGCCGGCAAGCATGTCGCCTTGCCACAGGAACGGCGCGCGAAAGAGGTAGTCGCGATCGACAACGGCCACGCTGCAACCGACCGGTTCGATCGACTCCACGCCGACTCCATCCACGTAGGTGATGCGGACCGTCTTGCCGGACAACGAATCGCTGTGCCAAAGCGCCACCGTCGTCGCGTTTGCCGCGACGGCCCGATCCGGGTTCCGCAAGATGGCCTCGGCAACCGCCTTGGGGGCGACGCGTCGCATGCCGACGTGCGGCTCGCAACCTCGAAATGCGTCCAGGAGCGGCTCGCCCGGCGGCCCCAGGTCCAGCGCAGGCTCCTTCGCGTCGTACAACAGCGTCACCGCCCAGACTCGCTCGAAATGATCGAGCTCGACGATCCGGTGACCGTCGTTGCTCTCAATCGTGCGGTGCTGGATCGTCTCGAAGGCGTGTGCGAGACGCACGGCACGCTCGTTGCCGCGATACTCGATGTACGTGGCCGGGCCGGCGAACCCGCCTTTGATCCGGACCACGTAGGTCTCTCCGACCCGGAGCCATCGTTTGACCCGGCCGGGATCGGCCAGCGGCGTCTGCCTCTCCCGCGGGAGGATGCACGGAGGTGAGCGCCGCACCACCTGACCGTCGGGAACCGTGCCTCGCTCGTACTTGCAGACGGGTTCACCGCTGGGGAGTAGCCGGCTCCCCAGCAGCCCCCCGATCGCAGCGACAATCGCTACTACGCCCGCCACTTGTAGGGGGAGAGGAACCCAGCACGACGCGGCTGTCTGCCCCGCTTTTCCGCGGGCTTTCCACGTCGGGTGGCCTTCAAGTTGGCCGGCCATCCGACCCGTCTGCGGGAGGGTAAATCGCATCGTTTTCCCTTCCTGCGGTGGTGGCCTGCGGATAAAATACCGATGGCGATCTCCCAGCGCGCAAAACGAGCGCCGAGGGAAATGCCGGGCCGGTGAGTGCTCCAGTTGCTACCTGTCGCTCACCGGCCGCTTTTCTACCTGCAATGCGAGAATCAGCCGCTCTTATAACGGCACTGCCAGAAACGTGTCATGCTTGGCGTGCTGAGTGGACGTCGCGGACACTGTGGTTGCACCGAATTCCTTCATTCCTCTCGGCACCATTCCCCGCCTCTGAGGGGATTGCACCGCTGCCTTCAAGCAGACTGTCCCTTACGCCAACCGTTTAGTCGCTTGCCATCCCCAGATTGTTCCCTCGGGATCCGCAATCCGATTTCGCATTTTCCTCTCACCGTGAGATTATTCGGGTGCCCCCCCGCTTTCTTGTCTTGCTGGGGCGCCGATTTGCCGGGTCGACCCTTGGCCGGGCGTCACGCCGTCGACCCCACGTCGCGCGCATCGCAGGGTGGGGGCCTTGCCGCCCATTGGGACAGTGACGCCACTGTCCTGGCGACGGCTAAGAGTACGCCTTTGTGGTGGCGAGATGTCCAACCTCGCTACGCGCGAGGTTGCTTCTTCCGAGCGCTCCCGGGCTCGGCTGCACGGGGGAGCCGGGACGGCCGCACCACAAGTCCGCGACCCGCCAAATGACGTTTGCCGACTATTCGTCACGGGCGCCTCTGGGCGTTCAAATCGCCGCAGAATCACGGATCGTTTGCCGCGTTCGGCCGAGTCGAGTCGGGGCGACTGCGGAACTCGCTCAGAGAGATGGTATCGTCGCGGTTCCGGTCAAACGATCCGAAGGCGGCCAGCGCGTCCCCGGCGGTCGTCCAGATTCGGCTGACCTCGAACTCCTCGCGATTGATCCGATTGTCGCCGTTTTGGTCTGCCTTCCAGAATTCGGCGTCCTCGCCGCGGAAGGCGTACTCCTTGAACGAAAGTGAGCCGTCGCCGTCGGAATCCTTCTGCGAGAACGCCTTCTTGGCAGCCGCCACTTCTTCCGGTGTGCCTTTCCGGGCGGCGAATTCCTGGAAGCTCAACTTCCCGTCGGCGTCGATGTCTGACTTGGTGAAGAGGACTTCCTGCGGATTGTCGCTAAACTCCTCGAAATCGAGGTCCCCGTCACCGTCGCGATCGAGGGCGGCAAAAACGCGTCGGACCCGGCTGGTCCGAGCCAAACCCGAATTCCTTTCGGAAAACTCCGAAAGCGACAGCCGACCGTCGTTGTTGCGGTCCGTTCTGACGAACCAGAACTCCGGCGAACGGGGGGCCGCATGCTCCTCGGGGGTCAGCGTGCCATCGTCGTCCTCGTCGAGCAAGTCGAATACGGCTTGCGCGCGCCCCGGATCAAGGTCTCTTATGGGGGATCCCGCCGAGGCCTCGCCTAGCGTCAGTCTGTCGTCCTGGTCCACGTCCAGTAGCAGGAAGGCCGCTCTATTCGGCTTCCTCTCGTATTCCTCGAAGGTGACTCGGTCATCCTTGTCTCGGTCGGCAAGATCGAACACCTCTTTGGCCCGCCCGATCGCTACCGGGGTCGCCCGGTCGGCCGTGAATTCCTCACGGGTGAGATGACCGTCGTGGTTCGCGTCGAGTTGAAGGAACAATTGCTTCATGGAGAGCGTGTTTCTCCGGATCGCGGAAGCGACGTCCGCAGGCGTACGCTTCAGCGTCACGACGAAACGCTTGTCACCTCGGCGAGTTTCCAGCTCCTCGAGCGTGGGGGCTCCGACGCGGGAATCGAGGCCCAGCACGAGCGTATCGTCTTCCAGTCGGTACAGAGCCCGCACCGATTCGCCCCTCCGGCCGAAGAGCCCGGAGCGTAGTACGAGCTCATTCCATCCGTTCACCACCTCCACGGCATATTCCGTCCGAAGGGAATTTTCGGCCTCGGTGACCGTCACGTGCGACCCGGCAAACACAAGTCGGGTAAGAGGCAATTCCTCGAGCAACTTGCCGTCGTATTTGCAGGAAACCACGTCCCACATGCCTTGCAGCTTCTGCCTATCCCGGAACCCGGGTTCGTTCTTCTCCTCAGCAGTCAACGAGCGGACTTCGACGTAATCGAAGATGACGTCGATCTCATCGGGCACTCGGTCGTTCTTGGCGAGGATGCCGATAAACTGCGGCGCCCCGTCGCCCCACACGACTTCGTCCACGACGGTGAACTCTTCGCCGTCGACGCTGTAGGCGTACTGGTAGAAGTTTGCTCGCTTCACCAGCCGGAGCCAGAAGCGAGCCAGAATGGGCTCGTTGGGTATCCCATTGTAGTCGCCGACCGTGCTGCGATTCGTTTCGTGGACAAAAGTGAACGACGGGCCGTATCGGGCGTGCTCCATGACCCATTTCACGTAGTTGTCGTCGTCGTTGTAGACGATCAAGCCGGCCTGCTGGTAGGGTTTTTTGGGATGGAATGACTCGATGCAGGTGGTGACCACGAACCCCTCGTTTCCGGGTGCCGGGTTGGGGATAAGATGAATGTTTTTCGCCGCGACCGCGTGCTCGACGTCCAATTCGTCGCCGTAGATGCTCCCAGGCTGCGCGGTGATCGTCAGCTTGCCGGGGTTTCGCGTCAGGGAAACGTGCGAGGGATCGGGACGCAGAGGTTTCCAGTCGAGTGCCAGCTTCCCATCGAAGGGGTCGAAAACCCTGAACGGCGGCCCTTCGTTGGCATCTTGCGGGAAACCGTTGTTCGGTCCGTCGGCGCTTTCGTCGGCAGGCGCCGCGGCGTCGGCCTGGACGGACGTCTCGCTCGCATCCGCTTCCGCCGTCGCATTCTGCGACGCGGTCGCCGGAGACGGTCGCCCCGGCACGATCGGCAGGACCAGTGCCGCCAGCAGGGCCAGAAACATGCCCCAGGCACGTCCCAGGTGAAGTGAATTACCCTGACGATAGATCATGGTTAATCTCCTTTCGAGCAAACGGGTGGTTCTCGCACCGCTACCGATCAAGTCCGGGATCGGGCGGTGTTCGGGAAATTGGGCGAACAGATCCACCGTTTTCAGCAGCGCGGCGGCATAAGTCGGTGCCGAATCGGGCAACGTGGCCACCACCCACGCGTCGCAACACTCCTCCTCCGCGCGACGCAGTTGCGCTCGCGCCCACCAAACCACCGGGTGCCACCAGTACAAACCCGTGCCGACGTACTCCAATAGTCGAACCCAGTGATCCCGACGCCTTACGTGCGCCAACTCGTGGGTCAAAACGGTGGATTGCTCCTCCCACGTCAGTCGATCGAGCAGTTCTTGCGGCAGCAGAATCCGGGCCCGGCGGCCAATCGGCCAAAGCATCGGAGAGATGGGGCCGGAGACGATCCGGACCTCCGGAGATCGGGCGATTCCGAGTCGCCGGGCGAGTCGTCGGACTTCTTCCTCCAATCCGGCCGGTGCCGGACGGGCGAAGGCCAACAACCGACACACCCGCCACATCAGCACCGCAGACACGCCAAACCAGGCCAACGAGCCCGCCAGCCACGCTGCGATCAGGATGCCGACGACCCGTGAGGCTCCGGCGGTGGTGGGGGAAGCTCCCGCGGGCGTTGCTGAAAAGGAACTCGCGTTCGTCTCGTCGAGCCCGGACATCGTATCCGGAAGACCGCCCCCACCGGCGGATAGGGAGCTGCTGCTCGAGTCCGGGGCACCGGGCAGGTCTGCACCGTCGGTCCAACTGCCGTTTGGGTCGCTTGGCACCGCCGGGTTCCCGCTGGTACGGGCCGGCTCGGCAGCCCCGCCGCGGTCCGTTTCGACGACGTGGCGCACTGGGCGTGCCCACAAAACGGGAACCGGTACGGCGGCCAACGGTGGCGTGAGCAGCTTGACAAACACCAACAACCAGAGCACGTGCGCCACCGCCGGATGCCCCTTCCGCAGGCTAACCGCGGCGGCCACCACCGCCAGCACAAGTGCCATCAGGGCGTTGCCCAGCCCGATTTCCAGGATCGCGCTCATCGTCGACTTCCCGGTTTCGAACTCTTCGGACGATGCGTTATCGGGCCACGACGCGGTGCTGCGGGCCAATCTCCGGCACCGGCAACAAGCTAGCGCCGGCCCTTTCTGGTTGCCTGGCGGTCGAGTTCTGCGACGAGCTTCCGCAGTGCCGCGCGCTGGTCCGGGGTCAGCCGACTCGGTTCGACCAACTCGGAGAACAGCGACACCACGGATCCGCCGCAAATCCCGTCGGCCAACTCTTGCAGCCCCCAGCCGATGAGCTCATCGCGGCCGATCGTCGCTTGAAAGCAATGGGCCCGACTGCGACGGTCCCGGCTGACGTACCCCTTCCGTTCAAGCCGTTCCAGGAGCTTCTGCACGGTCGCGTATTGTCCGGCGGTCCCCTCGGGATAGATGGCGCCGGTGAGTTGACGAATCGTCGCCGATCCCTCATCCCAGAGGACGTTCAACACGCGGAGCTCGCCCTCCGTAACATCGCGGAAAACTCGACCCACGAACCACCTCCTTCTAAGTCAGTCAGTCTTGCTGACTGCGATTTTACCGGACCGCCCGCACGTGTCAAGCGCGAGCAGGAGTTTTTTTCGACAGCCGACTTCCCCCGAAAGGCCAAACCACTCCGGCAAGGTCCCCCGGGCCCCATCCCCCGATAGCGGGGCGGCCCTCGTTTGAACGCCGCCGCCCGGTGAAGATTCCGGATGCACACAGAGAATTCGGATGACTCCCCGCTTTTCTGTCTTGCTCGCCCGCCGATTTTCGCGGCGCGGGCACGAGCATTGGCCCCCGCTTCACGCGAAGACCTCGATCCCCTTGCGCGCCGGTTCGGGAAAGTCGGCACCGCACGCGAAGCATGACTCGCGATCCCGCGGGGCCTCTTCGCCGCAGGCCGGACATGCCGGCCGCGCCGCCCAGGTTCGGTGAAACAGATAGCCCGCGAAACCGGGGACCCCAAACAAGAAAACGAAGGCCACCCAGACGCCCGTCCAGCCCTCGCCATGCTCCCTCTGCCTGCGACGGCAAACCCACGAGAGCCCGATCGCCACCAGGCACGTCATCGTCAGCGAGAGCCACGAGTAGGACCACGTCTTGGCCAACGCGTCGGAATAGCTGGAGGCCCCTCCCGATCTCACGAGCCTCCGGGGCTCGAACACGGTGGCCTCCACGACCGTGGCGATGGGAGCGGGTAAGCTCAATGCCAGCAGCCACGCCTTGGTGGCTGGACTCTGATGCCGCTCGGTGGTCCTCAGCCGCAGGTCTTCCCGACGCACGACCACGCCCGAAGAGTCGAACCAGTGAAGCGATACCCCGTAGTGCCCGTGCGCGACCGGATCGAACGCGGCAGCCATCGCCGTCCCGTCGGCCAGTTCCAGAAAATCGAAGAAGCGGGACCGCAGCGGCCCGGGAAGCTGATACTCGCGGCGCTCGCCGCTGAGAGCATCCAGCACTACGACGCGATCCACCATCCGCAGCAAGACGCTCTCCGCTAGTCGGGGGAACCTCTCCTCCTCTTCCGACGGCACCTCCCCCAGAGCTCGACAGCCGGTCTTCACGGAGACGAGCCCGGGCGAGGTGACCACCTCGCGCACGGTCCGCTCCTCCAGATCGACCTCCACGAGCCGATCGCCGGAGATGAGGTGGACGGTCGACTTGGCGATCTCTCCCGGACCGGGACGCAACGCACGCGAATACCATTGAGGCTGCCGCCCGGCCAGGTAGTCGAAGTGGCTCACCGCCCCGTACGTGTTCTGATAGCCCAGTCGTCGGGCATCGACCGGGAAGCAGTCTTCCGCGGGCGGCAGGTCGGGCCGAAACCCGTCTTGGCCGATGTATCCCACGCAAGATTTCGTCTCGCTGTCGTAGCCGACGAAGTAGCCGCGACCTCGCTGCCGGCCCGTGTGGACGAAGTACCAAAGCGTGGGCGGCTCGCGCAGGTCGGTGTATCCGAGCATCCGGGCGTGCCATTCGAGCCGAGCCACGCGCATCCCGCCCGACGGTGGGCCGTACAGCCGGGGCGCGGGAAGTCCGCGGCGGGCTTCCTCCGAGGGGACCGACTCGCCGTCCAGCGTGCGATAGGTCTCCGCGTAGTAGTGCCTTCCCTCGCGTGTTCGGATCAGCGGCGTGCCGTCCACTTGATAGTCCACCGAATCGTAGACGTCGGGACGCGGGATGAACTGGCTGCCGATAATCTGGCACCAAGTGACCACCACGATCCAGACGGCCCCGGCCCCGATCGCCAGGCTGACCGCCAGTAGCACGGGCTGTACAACGGCGTTGCGTTTCGGCATCGGACGTTTCCCTTACGAGTAGTCGCGATTGCGGGCGGCGAAGAGGATGTTGGCCGTCAGAACGACGTTCATTAATACCAAGGCGCCCAACCCCAGAACCCACCAGCACGGGATCGCTTGAATGCGCCACGCCAACCCGCCCGCGGCGGCCAGCGGCCAGAGCCGCGTTCCGATCCATCTGCCCGGACGCATGCCGCTCAAGAAGGCCCCCAGGTAGACGGCCGTCAGCGACACGTAGACCTGCCAGGCGGGGAGCGTCATCGACCAGGAAAACGGGCTGGCGTGCGTTCGCGGCGTGACCGCCCACCAGGCATACAGCAGGATGGGTAGCGCCGCACAAACCAGATACACGCCGGCTCCGGTGAGCAGCTTGACGGCGATCAGCCGCTCCCGGCGCACCGGGCGGTGCAGGAGGAAGACGAACGTGTCGCGGACCGATTCTCCCACCGATTGACGCAGACCCAACGCAATCGCCAAGCCCGCCGACACCAACGTGAGCGTCTCGCGAAATCCGCCCCCCACAAACGGAATGACGTGCGCGTCGGGATAGAAACCCGGCAGATAGTAACCCGGCAACGAGTTGAAGCCCATGCTGGTGCCCACGAGGTGGGCGTAGACCACCAGCGCGGCCAGCGCGATGAGAATCGTCTCACGCAGCTCCTTGAGTGCCAGCGTCTTCAGCATCCGGCGGTCCTCCCGCAAAGATCGGAAGCGAGCGCTTCGGCCCGCGCGTGTATTCGATGAACGCCTCTTCCAGGTTCAACTCCAGCACGTCGATCGAGCGAGGCGACAGCGATTCGGCCAGCCGGCGATGTTCGTCGTTGTAGCCGACCAGAACCAGCTCCAGCCTCGACTCCCCGACCTCCCGGCGGTTGACCAGCCCGTCGCAGTCGGGAAACGCCCGCGCCCCGCCGTCGAACTTCAGCACGACCTTCCGGATCGACTCCTTGAAGTGCTCGGTCGGGCAGTCCACGCGAAGCACTCCGTCGACCAGGATCCCGATCCGATCGGCCACGCGCTCCACGTCGCCGAGGATGTGGGAGCTGAACAGGATGGTCCGCCCCCGCCGTTGGATGATCTGGATCAGCGATTCCAGGAAGTCGCGGCGGACCACCGTGTCGAGCCCCAGCGTGGGGTCGTCCAGGATCAACAGCTCCGGGTCGGGGGCCACGGCCAGCGTCAGCGACAACTGCGCCCGCTGCCCGCGCGACAGCCGCCCGATCTTCGCCCGGCGGGGCAGCTCGAAATGGTCGAGGATCTGCTCCACCAGATCGTGGCTCCAGGTGGGGTAGAACGGGCGCGTGAAGCGGACGGCTTCGCCAACCGTCATCCAGCGATAGAGCGGGTGCCCTTCGGCCAGGTAGGCGATGCGTGCCCGCGAGTCGGGGCGAAGCTCGGCGGAATCCTCCCCGAACAGCTCCACCCGGCCGAAGCTGGGCTTGACCATCCCCAGCATCATCTTGATCGCCGTCGTCTTCCCCGCCGCGTTGCGGCCGAGGAAGCCGTACACCGTGCCTTGGGCAACCCGCAGATTGAGCGAGTCGACCACGCATCGGGGCCCGTAATACTTGGTCAGGCGATGGGTCGCAATCACGTCGGGCATGGCGGCCTGTACCTCTATCTGGTCTCTTCTTCCTTCGCCGCAAACCTTAGGAGCCGGCGGACTGCCAGCGGAAATGCTTGACTTGCTCCGCAACGAAGCTGACCACCTCCTCGGCCGAGAATCCGAGATGCACCGCCTCGGTCAGGAAGACGTCGACGAGCTTCTGGAGCCGCTCCTGGCGGACCTTCCTGGTCAGCTCCGCCTTGGGCCGAGCGACGAACACGCCCAGCCCGGGCCGGGTGTTGATCAGCCCCTCGCGCTCCAGCTCGGTGTACACCCGGGCGATCGTGTTCGGATTGACGACCAAGGTGCGCGAAAGCTCGCGCACGGAGGGGAGTCGCTCTTCGGGCAGGATCGCTCCCCGGGCGACGGCCTCGCGGACCTGATCTCGAAGCTGCCGATAGATGGGCAGCCGGCTGGCTGGGTCGATCCGAAACTCCATAACCACCTCGCTTGTCGTCAACTGTAATAGTAGTATTAGTACAGACGCGAGATTTGTCAAGGGCGGTTTTGGAAAAATCGCAAGAAAACAGGAAAAGCGGGCCCGACGCAGTCAACTCCGGCGAGGGAGACCACTTCGGCTCCCCGAGACTACGCCCGGCCGGGGGGTGTAGTGCAACCCCGCACGAGCATCGCGATTGTCCCGCGCGGGGTGCCGGGGACCGGCTGGTGATAGGACTGCTCCTCGAGTCCTTCCCACGATTCCAGGTCGAACTCGTCGAACCATTCCTCGTCGAACTTGTCGTCCGACGGCTCGGTCTCAAAGCCCCAGTGGTCGAAGGACGAGGACCAGCAAGAAGACAAAGAGAATTAGAGCGACGGCCCCGCCCATGCCGCCCAGCACGACGGCTTGAGGCCAGTCCGTGTCGAGAACCCGCTTGTACGCCACAATCAAGGCGACCATGCCCAGTAGAGCCCCCAGACAGCCCAGCAAGGGCACCAGCGGGATGGCCACAAAAGCAAATACCGCGGCAATGATCAGGTAGCGCACGTAGAACTCGCGAAACGTCCAGCCCTCCGGCCCGGTCATCTCGAAATGGGGCGAAATCTTGCCCGCCAGCAGCGTCAACCCAGAAAACACCAGCGCCGCGAAGGCCGTGAATGCCAGCGCGATGACGACGTAAAGCACGATGTGAAGGACGAGCGTGGACATCATGGTCTCCCTTTCTCCGGCTTCGCGCTGGAGCAGGCCCGCATTCTGGACAGACGAGGCCCAGCGCGGACGTCGTGACGTCTTCCATTCAGAACGCCAGCACGTCCCAACCGTCATCCTGGAGCAGCTTCGTCAAGGGCTCGCCCATGTACTTCACTTCGATGCCCAGCTCGCCGAGCGCGGGCGAGACGCCGTACAGGTCGGCGCACGCTTGACAGGCCTGGAACCTGACGCCGTCGGCGATCATCGCCTTGACCTTCTCCTGGAGGTCCTTGTCTCCCGCCAGAAGCCGCGAGCTCGGACCCCAGACGATCACCAGGTTCTCGTCGAACCACCCTCGCTTCTGGGCGTTGTGCACGTACATGAAGACCATCTTGTGCGCCACGTCCGGATCGCCGCTGGTCCAGACGACGGCAAGGCGAGTCGGCTCCTCGTCGGCGGCAGTCTGAGCACCGGCGAAGTGCGCGACAGCCAGCGCCGACGCGAGACACGCCAAAACGACAACGACCAGCAAGACTCTCTTGGCTCTCATGGGACTTTACTCCCCTTGGCACACGGGATTCAGTGATTTCAGCAGTTGGCGCAGGCGCAGGGTGGGTCGAGGCACGAGACCCACGCACGGATGCTTGGCCTCAT
>DATKZH010000565.1:0-12165 GCA_035528065.1 Thermoguttaceae bacterium
CCGCGGGTGCTTGCCCTTCCCGATCACGTTCGCCGACCCGCACACCGCACAGCGATAGCCCTCCCGAGGCTGTGTGATCCTGAAAATCACCCCTCCCCCTGCATATTCTGTGCTCTGGTAGTGGTAGCCTCGGACCCTGAATGCGTGGTAAAGTAAACTCGTGGACATGCTGGCTTCTCCTTGTGAAGTCGAATCCCAAAACTCCACAAAGAACCAGCATGTCCGCCTCTTGGCAACCCCAGGTACGCTTCAGTCGGATGAACCAGAACTTTGACGTCGCCTTTGAAGTGAGTTTCCGTGAGACCGCCTACGTCGCGCCGAGTGAATCCAACATAGCGATGATCTACCACTTCCGCTCGCGCCGGACATTCCATTGACTCCTGCATAGCTAATGCACGGATTGCCGTCCGCAATTCCCGCGTTTTCCAGGCTTTGGTGGTTCCGAGTCGCGCATTGGCTGTGCAGGGATCAAAGATCGCCTTTCAGCGACGACGCGGGGGTCCTGTCGATCGCTCCAAGTCCCGGAACAGTCGCCCTCGCGGCGGTCGTTGTCCTCCGCGGCCGGCGGGCAGTCGAGTCGACGCCCTGCCCCGTTGACGCCCCCGTGCGTAGCGGCTATCCTGGCGATCGGCTCGCGGCTCCCGTTCATCGAGGGATGCTCGAAGCCGTCCTTGGGGAGCCGTCAACCTCGCTCGAACACGGATCGGACGCTATGCCGCCCAAATCGATGCCCATCGTCGCGTTGTCGGAGATGGTCCACGGCCAGGAGGCCGACCTGTTCGTGCTGATGACCGCCAGGGAGGAGCTGACCACGCGGGAGGGGAAGCCGTACTTCAAGGTCGCGTTCCGCGACGCCGGGCGCGAGGTGAGCTTTCCCATCTGGGGCGATGCGCCCTGGGCCGCGGAGTGCCGAGAGAGCTGGACGCCGGGCACGTTCTACAAGCTCCGCGCCCTGTATCGCGAGACGAGCTACGGGCCGCAACTCGACGTCCGCAAGATCCGCGAGGTGGTCGAGGCCGACGCCGCCGACGGGTTCGACCCCGGGACGTGCCTCCCCAGCTCGCGGTTCGACCCGCAGGCCATGTTCGACCGGCTCGTCGAGCTCGCCGAGCGCCACGTCGACGACGCCGGGCTGCGGGGGCTGGTCGTGTCGATCCTGAGCGGGAATCGGGAGAAGCTCCTCGTGTGCCCGGCCGCCCGGCGCCACCATCACGCCTTCCGCGGCGGGCTGTTGGAGCACACGCTCAGCGTCGCCCGAAACGCCGCCTTCCTGGCCGACAAGTACGCCGAGGACTACCCCGACATGCAACCGCCGCTGGACAAGCGCCTGGTCGTGGCCGGGGCGATCCTGCACGACCTGGGCAAGGTCCGCGAGCTGGACTGCGAGCCGACGGGTGCGTCGTACACGCCCGAGGGCGAGCTGGTGGGCCACCTCCTGATGAGCCGCGACATGGTCCGCGAGGCGGGCGCCGACGCGGCGATCGACGCCGACGTGCTGCTCCGGCTGGAGCACATCATGATTTCGCACCAGCGATTGCCGGAATGGGGCTCCCCCAAGCCGCCGATGACGCCCGAGGCCCTCCTGGTCCACTACGCCGACGACGTGGACGCGAAATACCACATGATCTACGCCATCCTCCGCGACGACGCCACGGCGGGCCCGCTCACGTCGAGCAGGAACCTGCTGCGCCAGAAAGTCTATCGCGGGCCGGAGAAGGGGTGAGGCAAGCGGGCGAAGCCTGCCGCTTTGTCGATCGCGAATCGCTTGCGACGGCCTTGCCAAACGCGTACATTAAGGATCGGCTGAAGAATGACTTCTGCATTTGCGGAGTAGTAGGCACACGCCGTGTGCCGTAACCGGCGGACGGCACACGGCGTGTGCCTGCTACTGAAGTGGAAAAGCCCGTGTGCCCTCGGCGTGCAAGCCGTCTACTCCTCTCAAAACCAGGAGGCTCTCCCGTGGCCGACAAGCTCACGCGTCGTCAGTTCGTCCGCAACAGCGCCGTGGCCACCGCCGCGGTCGCCGCGGGGCTCACGCCCACCCGAACGGTCCACCCCGGCAATCCGACCGGCGAGGACACCTCGGGCATCCTCAACTACAACCCCGACATGGAATACCGCCGCGCGGGCAAGACCGAGCTGATGGTCTCGTCCGTCTGCCTCGGGGGCCATTGGAAGCGGATCATCAAGGTGATCGGCGGCGAGGAGTCGCCGGGCTGGATGACGATGGGCATCAACCGGCCCGAGTTCCAGGAGAACCGCCACGACGTGGTCACCCGCTGCATCGAGCGGGGCATCAACTACGTCGACGCCTGCTGCCGCGAAGAAATCCTGGCCTACGCCAAGGCACTCAAGGGCCGCCGCGACAAGATGTACTTCGGCTACTCGTGGCACATCTGGGAAAGCCGCTTCGACGAGTGGCGATCGGCCGAGAAGCTCAAGGAAGGGCTCGACGCGGGCATGAAGGAGGCCGGCCTCGACTACGTCGACCTGTGGCGGATCAGCCTCTTGACCGAGAGCAGCCGGCACACGCAGGCCGAAATCGAAGAGGCGGTCGCCGCGCTCGACTGGGCGAAGAAGACGGGCCGGGCACGCTTCACCGGCTTCTCGGCCCACGACCGCCCGCACCTCAAAAAGCTCATCGAGACCTACCCCGACCAGATCGAGGTGATCCTCACGCCCTACACGGCCGACACCAAGGTAGTGACCGACGAGACGGGCCTCTGGGCGGCGATCCGGAAGCACGACGTCGGCTGGTTCGGGATCAAGCCGTTCGCGAGCAACTCCCTCTTCCAGGGCGACAGCTCCCCCACGAGCCCCACGTTCGAGGAAGACAACCGCCTGGCGCGCAACGCCATCCGCTACATCCTCTGCAACCCGGCGATCACCGCGCCGATGCCCGGCATGATCACCGAGCAGCAGGTCGACAACGTCGCCCTAGCCGTGATGCAGCGCCGCAAGCTCGACCTCGAAGAGCAAGCCGAGCTGCAACAAGCCATGCACCGCGCCTGGGCCAACCTGCCCCGCGGGTACGAGTGGTTGAGGGATTGGGAGTACGTGTAGAGAGGGGGACATCGCTGATTCCGGCAAACCGGGCGCGAACTGCGCCGGATAGCGGCTACTCCGCGACGGCCCCTGTTCCTTGCCGAACACATCCCGTCCGCGCGTGAAGCCGATCCGTGACCGGGGAACCGCGACGGGTGGCACTGCTGGCTTGCCCAGCAGTGCGTGATTCCGGAACGGCGGATGCCTTCATGCTCGGCGATGAACGGCCAGCCGTACGAAACGGGAAGAAGGCGGGCCTTCGCCCTGTGCGCCACCGCACTGCTGGGCAAGCCAGCAGTGGCACCCGGCGTGACGGTCACTCAAAGGAGCTAGTGACAACATACCGCCGCCCGCTAAGCTCGGAGGATTTCTTTGAGAACGCGACGACCCATTGCATTGGCTTCCGAAATGCCGGCATACGAGCATAAACACTGCCAAATTTCTTGTAGTGACACGTTCCGAAGCGTCTTCCTGAGCCGCACCAGCAAGGTTCGGACTTCCTGATTTCCGGCCCTGACAGGAACAATCCTGCATGCAGAAATGTTCCGGTTACGGCCGCTCCGCAATCCGTGACCGCAAGAACTACGTCGGGCCCGAAAGCGCGAAAGGCCGGTTTCGCTGAATGATAAGTGGCTACGATATTCGTATCGCGCTTTTGTGGAACTACGCCGCTATTGCACTGTGCGCCGACAAATCCTCGTGACTTCTTGTCCATAGATACACGCTGCACAATCTGGACGGCTTTACGGAGCACTTTGGGCGGCGGGTTGTCTGCAGCGAGCATCTTTCGCAGGGACTCACGGTCTCGTTGTGTGAAGGCGCTCGTGTATCCAGCGGCCTCTACCGTTGGACTGCCGACTGTGCCGAGAGGATATAGGTCGACCTTATCGCTTGGCGCGTGCGTGTGCGCATGGGAGCCATAGTTGCTTATCAAGTAGCATATGTTCTGTGCGTTTGGTGAATAGCGGAAGCCTGACAGCAGGAAGGCGATTCGTTGCGCGTTCCCAATGGCTCGGGACAGGCTAGCGAATGTGTGCGACGCCTTGGCCTGAAACGCCCGTAGGATATCCTCGAGTGTGTGCGTCTTCTTTCCGATCTCAAAAAGCGTGTCCCTCAGCCAATCCTGAGTCTTGAAGCCATTGTATGAAGCCAACCCGGTAAACGCGATCGTCACACGGGCATCATCACAGAACAGTACGCACAGCTTATTGGCCTCATCATCACATGCTTTGCCATCGCGCTGGGCCACTCTCCTATCTCCCAGCACAATTGCGTGCGAACAGTTTGATAGGCTGAGTAGAAGCGTCATAGGCCTCTCCCTCTGGAATATCGGGCGGGGATCGTTTCAGCAGCAGAACTAAGTATAGCTGCTTGACTCCCGCGATCGAAACAGGGCTCTTGTCGACCTGAATCGCGCGTGCAGAAGGTTCCTCGGCGCGACACGCCGAACGCATTCTTGCCTCACCCCAGCGCGCCTCGGTTGCGCACACCGACGCAGTCTCTGCCAATCTCTCGCGCGCTCTGGTCCGACACACCGAGGCGCCCTCGCGTGAGTCGAGACGATCTTCGCGAACCGGGATTAAGTCACCAAATTGTAGGTCTTAGAGCGGTTTGGCAGGGGGCTGTCAACCCCTCGGGGGTCGAGCTACGCGGGACGGCCAGCTAGCGTACGTGTTCCTCGGGAGTTTCATGGATGGGGTCTCTTGGCGCGGCGGCGGTCCGTGTCCTACTGATGAGGGGGAGGGCAGGCCGAAGCGGCGGCGCAGCGCGGGGGCCAAGCCATCCCCCGTCCGACGGGGTGCGGGACAGGCGACCGAAGGCTGCCGGCCCGGCGGATGGCGTGGCCGCCGTTAGCGAGGGGCTGTTTCGTCCCGACGGCACTCGTGCGAACGGAGTGAGCTACGGTGCGTCTCTTCGATCACCCCTCCGACCGGACATCGTAGCACAGCAGTACGTCCTGGTCGCGGACGTACATTTGGCCGTGGGCGATCACGAGGTGGGGCCAGGCTTTCTGCCTGCTACGGTCGGGCTGGTCGAATTGGCCGTGGAGCTCGAAGCCGTCGGGCGTGGCCTTCACGAGGGTCAACGGGCCGGTCTCGTCGCGGCAGTAGAGCATGCCGTCGGCGTAGAGGAGGGAGCACTTGCCGGGCTTGCGGCTTCGCCACATGACTTTGCCGGTCGCGTATTCCAGGCAGGTGAGGATGCCCGGGTCGTTCGCGCCGTAGAGGTAGCCGTCCAGGAGGATCAGCCCGCCGTGGTGGTTCTTCATGTCCTTGGTGAAGTAGACCTCCCGGGCGGCGAAGCCCTCGCGGGTCTTTTCGATCCGTGCCAGCCCGCCGCCGACGTTGTAGCCGGTGGCGGCGAACACCGTGTCGCCCGAGGCGATGGGCGTGGAGACGTTGATCCCGCCGAACTTGGGATAGGCGGGGGCGTCGTACCGCCAGAGGAGCTTGCCGTCGCGGGCGTCGACGCCCACCACGCCGTCGGCGGTGAACTGCACGTACTGCGCGACGCCGGCGAGGGTCGCCTTGACGATCGAGGCGTAGCCCACCCGGGCGTCGATCTTCGAGGCCCACACGACCTGGCCCGTGCGTTTGTCGAGCGCGGCTAGCGTGGCCTCGGTTCCGCCGGGCGTGCAGAGGAGCTTGTCGCCGTCGATGAGCACCGATTCGCTGAAGCCCCACTTGACCCCGCCCGGGGCGTCGGCCTCCTTGCTTTCGACGAGGCGGCCGCGGAGCGACTCGACGTACTCGGTGGCGATCACCTGGGCGTCGAAGTCGTCGAGGAAGCTGGTGCGCCAGCGGATCTCGCCCGAGTGGCGGTCCATCGCGACGAGCCTGCCCGAGGCGCCCAGGGCGTAGAGCCGGTCGCCGTCGAGGGTGGGCGTGGCCCGCGTGCCGGGGGAGTAGCCGACGTACTCGACCGGCCCGAACGGCTCGGCCCAAAGGCGCTTGCCGGTGGTCGTATCCAGGGCCAGGACGTGCTCCTGTCCGTCGAGGTTGCCCAGGGTGTAGAGCGTGGTGCCGACGACGGCCGGTCCGCTGTAGCCGACGCCCAGCCCGGTCGCCTTCCAAAGCAGCTTGGGGCCCTCGGGCGGCCACGCTTGCAGCAGGCCGGTCTCGCGGCAGATGGCGTCGCGGTTGGGCCCCCGCCAGTTGGGCCAATCGTCGGCGGCGAGCCGGGCGGTGGTGGCCCCGAGACACAGGAGCCATACGGCGGCTGCGTAAAAAGCCGGGAAAGCGGCGACGAGTCGCCGCACTCCACAAGCTCGTTGGTTTCGGTCCGATCGGTGCATGGTTGTCTCCTCGCGGCGGCACGTGGGTGGGGCTGCGGTCTCGCCCGCTCACCCATGATATCTACCATGCCGGGCACGCACGTTCAACACGGCGAGGCAGACGGCCTCGAACGGGGGCATGCGCGGGGAACGTCTCAAGGGGGATCAGCTACGGGCCTGCCTGAAGAACTCGTCGCGCAGGGCGAGGATGTTCTCCGGCGGGACGTCGTACTGGATGTTGTGCACCTGGGTGAAGACGAGCGAGGCGTCGGGGCCGTACTCCTCCAGGCGCCTGCGCACGTCGGCGCGGACCACCTCGGGGTCGGAGGCGTTCAGGGCGTGCTGCGTGTCGCAGCCGCCGCCCCAGAAGGCGATGTCGCGGCCGTACTGCCGGACCAGCTCGGCGGGGTTCATCGCCTTGGCGCTCACCTGGACGGGATTCAGGCCGTCGACGCCCATCTCGATCAGGTAGGGCACGTACGTCGAGACGGCCCCGCAGGAGTGCATCACCACCTTCTTGCCCGCCGCCTTGATCCTCCCCACCAGCTCCGAGACGTAGGGGTAGATCATCTCCTCGTAGAGCGGCGTGGAGATCATGCCCCCCTTCTGCGTTCCCAGGTCGTCGGTGAGGAAGACGACGTCGAACCACGGGCCGAACGCGGCCAGGAAGGCGTCGACGCGGTCGAGATAGACCTGGTGCAGCTTGCCCAACAGGGCGTGGGCCAGGTCCTTGTCGGCCATCAGGTCGACGAGGAACTGCTCGTAGCCGCGCATCAGCATCCCGGCCTGGAGATAGTGCATTCTCCAGAGCGTGACCACCGCCCGATCGGTCGACTCGTACTGCGCCCGCGCCCGCCGGGCCAGCGCGTCAAGCGGCTCGTCGTAGACGTAGGAGAAGTCCCACCGGTCGAACAGCGCGTCGAACCGATCGAGCTCGCCGGGCGAGGTGATCTGTGCCAGGGGCGGGTCGACCGGATCGTGATAGTACGCGTCGGCCGCCCGCTTCGCGTAGACCACGCCTTGGGGATTGCGGACCACCGACGATCCGTCGGCGAGATCCTCCACGTCGAACCGCTCGGGCACGATCAGGTCGACGCCAAAGGGCGTTTTCCAGAGCTTGGTCTCTTGAGAGCCGAACCAGAGCACTTCCACGTCGACGTCCAGGGCGTCCATCACGTCGGCGTCGGTCTCGGCGACGAGCTGGATCAGGCAGCCGCACCGGATCGGTCCGACCGCCAGCCCCATCCGCTCCCGGAGCTTCCTGTACGCGATTACGTGGACGCTCGAGCAGTCGGTGCCGCCGATCTCGAAGGGGATACAGTCGGGCTTCTGACGGTTGAGCGTGGCCAAGACGCGCTGTCGACCTGTCATGTTCACGGTCCCCCACAAGTCGAGGTGCTCGACGCGGCGAGTGCGAACGCCGCGTCGGATCAGGCAGTCAGCGAACCGCTCCGCGACCGGTTCGACTATGGTAGCCGGTCCTCGGGGAGCCGTCCAGACCCCCAGCAAGCGAGCTTTGGCTCGGGGCTCCGAGATTTCCCGGGCAGCGTTGGGCGTTGCCGACGGCGGCTCTTCGAGGAATCCCACGAGGCCGAGGGGCGGCTCGGCGCACCGCCCCGGCACGATCGTCGCGACCCGTTGCAATCAAAAAGGCATCTGCGACAATGCGCGGGAGCCGATGCGGTGTCTCGCACCGCGCGGGCACGCGAACGGAAAGGAACATGCGATGAGATACGGCTGCCGAACGGAAGCCGCGGACTCCAGCCGCCGAGACTTCCTCAAAACGGGGGCGGCGTCGATCTCGGCCTTGGCTTGTTGCGGATCGGGGTCTCCGGCGGAGGACGCGACGGTCCTGCGGCTCGAGACGTTGGTCAACGTGACGACAAGCGACGAGCCGGCGCCGATCGAAGGCGCGACGTGGTACACCGCCGACGCGACCGGCGCCGGTCTCAAGTTTCGCGTCCCCCTCGGCGCGCTGGCCCAGGCCCGATATCTCACGGCCGATGTGCTCCTGGACGGCACGGAAACGGTCGTCTTCGCCATCACGCTGGAGGAAGAAGGGTCGGGCCCCCAGTTCTTCTTCCGCTTCGCCCTTCTGAACCAGTGCGGGGCGCGGATCCGTATGCCGCTCGCGCTCGTCGACATGAGCCGCTGGGGAATCGACCGCGAGGGCGCCTGGCTGAAGCCGCGGTGCTACGGGGGGCGCGTCCGGCTGGAGCGCGTCGACCAGGTGTGGCTCAAGGTCATCCGCAAGGGCGACCAAACCGCGCGGTGGTGCCTCACGCCCCTGAGAATCACCAAGGACCCGGTGGACCGCGTCAGCGAGCCGGTCCTGCCGAAGGGGCCGCTCTTGGATGAGCTGGGGCAAAGCCGGATTCGCCAGTGGCCGGGCAAGAGCAAGAGCGAGGACGAGGTGGTCGCGCGGCTCCGCCGGCAAAGCGACCAGGCCGACGCGCAACGCTTGCCTGAAGGCTTGTCTTCCTGGGGCGGGTGGACCGCCAAGCGAATCGGCCCCGGCGAGGGCTTCTTCCGCACGCACCACGACGGACGGCGATGGTGGCTGGTCGACCCGGACGGGTACGCGTTCTGGTCGGCGGGCGTCGATTGCGTTCGCGTCAACACGGAGGCCAACTCCAGGGGCCTGGAGACGGCGCTTGCGTGGAAACCCGACCTGGCCGGCCCCTTCGCCCCGATCTATTCCGGCGGCGGCAAGAAGACCATCAACTACCTGACGGCGAACCTCATCCGCGCGTTCGGGCCGGAGCGTTGGTACGAGGCGTGGTCGCGCCTCGTGCTCGGCGAGGTGCGGCGGCTCGGGTTCAACACGGTGGGCAACTGGTCCGACTGGGAGATCGCCCGCAAGGCCCGGTACCCCTACGTGCGCCCCTTGAGCTTTCGCCCCAAGCGGACGGCCGACGTCTATCGCGACTTCCCGGACGTGTTCCACGCCGACTTCACCCGGGACGCCGCCGACTACGCCGCGCAGCTTGGCGACACGGCCGACGATCCCGCCCTGGTGGGCTATTTCCTGATGAACGAGCCGAAGTGGGCGTTCTCCTCGGAGCTCCCCGCGACCGGCATGCTCTTGAATACGCCGTCCTGCGCCGCGCGCCGCGCGCTCGCCCAATTCCTCGCGAAGCGGTACCCGGACGACGCGGCCCTCTCCGCGGCATGGGGCGTCCAAACTACCTTCGACCAGGTCGCCGAGGGACCGTGGCGCCTGCCGCTGCGGGGCAAATCGCTCGACGATCTAGGGGCGTTCAGCACCCTGATGGTGGAGAAGTACTTCGGCGCGCTTTCCGCGGCGTGCAAGGCCGTCGACCCCAACCACCTCAATCTGGGCATCCGCTACGCGGGCGTGCCGAAGCCGTGGACGCTCGACGGGATGAAGTCGTTCGACGTGTTCAGCATGAACTGCTACCGCGAAAAGTTGCCGGCCGACCAGGTCGCGAAGATCCACGACGTGCTCCACCTTCCGGTGATCATCGGCGAGTGGCACTTCGGGGCCCTGGACGTCGGCCTCCCCTCTTCCGGCCTCCGTCGCGTGCGCACGCAGGAGGACCGCGGCCGGGCGTACCGCGTCTACCTGGAGAACGCCGCGGCCAACCCGCACTGCGTCGGCACCCACTGGTTCACCCTCTACGACCAGTCGGCGCTCGGCCGCTTCGACGGCGAGAACTACAACATCGGCTTCCTCGACGTCTGCAACCGCCCCTACGAGCCGCTCTCGCGCGCGGCCCGAACGAGCCACGAGCTCGTCTACCAGCTCGCCGACGGCCGGACGAAAGCGTACCACGACGCCCCCGAATACCTGCCCCCGGTCGGCTGACGCCCTCGACCGCAACCGCGAGACGGAAGGCCCTACCGCAGCGTCTCGCGGTACTCATCGCACTGCTTGCGGAGCGCCCCGAGCACCTCCGCGTGCGCCCGGGCACCCGCCAGGTTCTTCTCCTCCCGCGGATCGTCCTTCAGGTCGAAGAGCTGCTCGCAGGGCGGCTCGATCTCGGGGTAGCGGGTGTACTTCCATCGCTCCGTGCGCACGCCTTCGCACTTGACGATCGGCCGTCGCGGCGGACGCGTCTGGTAGACGTGCTCGTAGTACCAATCGTCGCGCCAGTCCACGTCGCGCCCGGCCACCAGCGGCTCGAGGCTGCGGCCCTGCATGCGCTCCGGCACGGGCACGCCCGCCAGGGTGAGCATCGTGGGCGCCAGATCGATGCTCAGGGCCGTCTGGTCGCAACGCCGTCCGCGCGCGGCCTTGGGCTGGCGCGGATCGCGGATGACCAGCGGCACGCGGATCGACTCCTCGTACATGATCCACTTGCCCGCCAGCCCGTGGGCGCCGAGCATGCTCCCGTTGTCCGACGTGAAGAGGACCACCGTGTTCTCGTCCAACCCGAGCCGCGCGAGCTCCGCGAGGATCTCACCCACGGCGATGTCGACCCGGGTAATCAATCGGTAGAACGTGCGCGCGTGCTCCTGGTAGGCCGCGGGGTCTTCAAGCCATTTCGGGCCGGTGCCGCCGTTGAGCGAATCGCGGAGGAACGCCGGCTGGGCGTCGTACGCGGCTTGCGAGAAGGTCGGCGGCGGCGGGATCTCCACGTCCGCGTAGATATCCGGCACGTCGGGGTCGAAGAAGTTCCACGGCCCGTGCGGCTCCTTGAAGGCGATGGTCAGGCAGAACGGCTGATCGGGCGGGTTGGTGCGCAGGAACTCGATCGCCTTCTCGGTCATCACGTCGGTCAGGTAGCGCTTCCGGCCGTCGACTTCCTGGAGAAAGTTGATCGTCTGCGGGAAGCCGTACCAGAGGTCGAACTTGTCTGCGGGGAGCGAGAGGTGGCGGACCTCGGGGTTCGTCCAGCCGACGGCGAACTTGCCCAGGTAGCCGGTCCGATAGCCCGCGCTGCTCAACAGCATCGGATACGTCTGGTCGAAGGCCTCGGCCGAGAGCGGCGTGTGAAAATCCTCGATGCCGTGGCGCCGCATGTGCTGGCCGGTCAGGATGCACGCCCGGTTCGAGCAGCAGATGGCGGTGGTCACGAAGGAGTTGGTAAAGAGCACGCCGTCGGCGGCCAGACGATCCATGTTGGGCGTCTGGATGAGCGGGTTGCCCATCGCGCCCATGCAGATCTGGGGTTGGTCGTCGGTGAACATGAACAGGATGTTGGGGGGGCGGTCCTCGGCGGCGTGGGTCTCTGCGGGAAGCCGAAAGAGGCCGAGCCACACAAGCAGCGGGCCCAGGGCAAGCCATTTGCCGAGCCGCCAATACGTCGAAGCGTTCGGTACGGAGAGCATCGGATATCGCCTCCTTTCCTCGGTCGCGCACGGGTGTCGCCGCGTCGGTGCGACAGAACTGCCGCAATGTATCCGAAAGAGGCAGATCGGAATAGGGACGACCGGCCAAGAGACGGCCAGACTTCCGGCGAAGCACCGCAACGATACGCCTGACGACTTGCGGCACGCGGTTCCGTTCGTGGAAGCGAGGCGGCACCCCTCACGCCCATTGCCGTTGACGCGGCCGGTGGCGGCGCGGGATACTGGGCCGTGTCCGGCGAGTCATGCTCGCCCGAATTGCCCGGGAGGGCCGCAAGGAGCTACCTCCCCACACGCTGAGAAAGCACGCCCATGTCGACCTTTCTGTTCGCCGCCCGGGGGACGTGGATCGGGGCCCTGATCGTCGTCGCCGCCGCGTTCGTCGTCTGGTTCCTGTTCCGTGCCTTCGTCGACTTCGCCCACTGGTTCCACGAGGAGATCATCGAGGACTATCGGGAGGGGAAGCGGAAGAAGGACGAGGACCGGAAAGGCTGACATCGCCTCCGTAGGGTGGGTCGAGGCACGAGACCCAC
>DATKZH010000566.1:0-24184 GCA_035528065.1 Thermoguttaceae bacterium
CGTATTTCCGACGTGCCCCCTCCTAGCCCAAGTCTCCGACCAGCGAGTCCGCCTCCTCCCGCACGCAGCCCTCGTGCCCAACCGGTTTCGTCAAGCAATCGTCGGCTTCCCACGTTCCCGCACCTCGATCGTTCCTCTCCAACGCAACACCGCGCCATGCCCCCAACGCGCCCCCACGACGCAGCCCGCGCGCACCGTCTGCGCTCTGCCGGTCATAGCCTCCCTGGCCGGGTCGCTACTATCTCACCCTGCGCCTATCATGTCCCACTTGTCCGGAAAGGGTCAAAGGCAAGAATTGGCCACCTCCTGACGCCGGCGCGATTTCGATGGATGGCACCTTCGCGTAGCGCGATGCCCCCGGGTAGCTATTGAGCAGTTCCGAATTCCGGTAGAATCCGAAACGAGAACCGGTTACGATGCACGTCAAATGACTACGTGCTGCACAGTGCAAGCCGGGAAGATGGGGGATTTGGGAAAGGGTGCACGGTGGCAGGCACTGCAAGTCCGCAGCTCGTCAAAGATTTCGGGCTGGAAGTCCGCAGCAAGCGTGAGTTTCTGCGCTCGATCGACGGACTGGATGAGTTTGAGCGCCCGCTGCCCCGCACTCACGCCATTCGGCAGGCTTGGCACCATCTCGACCTGAACGGCGTGTTGTGCGCGAACGCGCAGCCAATTGCGTACTTCAAGGAGGTCGAGGAGCCGCTCGGCGATGAGGACCTTCGGAATCTGCATCGACGCTTCTGGAACCACGGTGCTTGCCCGGTGCTGGTCGTTGCGTCGGCACGGAACGTAGAAGTCTTCTCGGCCAGAGCGCTACCAGCGAGGCCTGACCAAGATCCCCGGTCGCAGGACCGACTCGTCGATATCTTCGATCGAACGGGGGAGCAGCTACGCAATCTCACCGCACGGATCGAGACGGGGCGCATTCTGGAGGACACGGAGAGCTTTCGGCCTGATAGAGCGATCGATGAGTATCTCCTTCGGAACCTCCGCGATACGCGTGAGAAGCTGCGTGGCGCTAGCCCTCCGCTCGACGACCTGCCCACGATTCACGCACTCTTGGGTCGGACCCTCTTTGCATGCTATCTTGCGCAGCGGAAAATCATCAACGGGCCGTTCTTCGACGCGGTAGGGGCCAAGGACACTAGCGACGTTGTCGAGTTGCTCTCCAAGTTCGAATTGCCCGAGGCACATCGGTTGCTGTTTCGGCTTTTCAGGAGCCTGCAAGGACCCTTCAAGGGCAGTCTCTTCTCTGAAGACGTGGACGCGGAGGCACGTCGCGTCCACCCAGAACACATACCGATACTTCGTTTGTTCCTTCAAGGCCATGAGGTAGCGTCGAAACAGTTGGTGCTGTTCTCGCCCTACGATTTCAGCGTGATCCCGGTCGAATTGATCAGTGCGATCTACGAGGATTTTCTGCAAGCGGAAGGGGAAGAGCGTCAACGGCGCTCGGGGGCGTACTACACTCCGCCGCAACTGGCAGAGCTTGTGGTCGACGTCGCAACCGAAGGATGCGATTCGCTGCTCGACAAGCGTTTCCTCGACCCCGCCTGCGGGTCCGGGATGTTCTTGGTGACGGTGTTCAACCGCCTGGCAGAGGAATGGCGACGCCGGCATCCGCGAGCTCTCAATGCGACGCGCGCGAAGGGGCTGTCCAGAATCCTCGAAGAGAACCTTGTCGGTGTCGACGTCCAAGAGACGCCGTGTCGCATCGCTTGTTTCAGTCTGTACCTGGCGCTCCTCGATCAACTGGAGCCGCGAGACATCCAGGAGCTTGCGAAGAAGGGCACGCTCTTGCCCGAGCTTCTGGATCTACCCGGCAAGAGAGGGGGACCCAAGCATCGACCAAGGTCCATTCGCCACCGGGACTTCTTTGACGACAGATTGCCTCTCGAGAGCGATTTCGATTTTGTCCTCGGCAATCCTCCATGGGTGAGCCGCGGCAAGGTGGCAGACGACGCGCCAGCGGTTCAGTGGTGCCGCAAACGGAATCTGCCCATTCCCCAGAAGCAGATTGCCCACGCCTTCATGTGGAAGTGTCCTCAGCACGCCAAGAAGAACGGACGGATCTCTCTGCTGGTTCCTTCGATCGCATTGCTTGGCCAGACCGACGAGTTTCAACGCAGATGGCTCACGGAGTACGCTGTTGATCGCGTCGTGCAACTCGCCGACATGCGTTTCCTGCTGTTCACGCATGCGAAACGCCCTGCCTCGATTGTCTGCTATCGACCTGTCCCCCCGTCAAATGAGTATGTGATACAGGATTTCCCCACCGCTGAGTTCTCGGAGCTCCGTGCCGGCATCGTCGCGATTTGGCCTGAAGATCGCAAGCGCGTTGCGTTGAGCGAAGTGCTGGAAGCTGCACGTCGGAACGAGGCGGGAGTCGTGTGGAAATCGGCTCTGTGGACAACCCCTCGCGATCGGAGGTTCCTCAAGAGGCTCTTGGAGCTCCCACGGCTAGAAGGCATTACCGGCACGCCCAAGCAGGGCAGGAGATGGATCAAGGGGCAAGGGTTGCAGCCTCTTGGAGAAGGCGACGAACCAACGGGCGACCCGGAGAAGATGGCGTGGTGGGAGCCGGATCACCCGTTCCTGAAAGCGGACAAAGGGAGGTTCTCGTTCGATCTGGTCCTCACCCACAGTGACTGCAAGGCCGTCGGCGCCGGTTGGTCCGAACTGCGGCGTCTCCCGGACCGGACGGTCTTCGCCTCTCCGATGGCAGTGTTTAGTCAGGGGTTTTCTCGGGTCGCATTCTCCGACTTCGACGTACTCTTCCAAGATTCGCTGCAGTCGATCTCCGGCCCCAAAGAAGACCACGATCTGCTCGCGTTTCTCGTCGGGTGTTTGCAGTCTCCGCTTGCGAGCTACTTCGAGTTCCACACCGCGTCCTACTGGGGCATCGAGCGCGACAAAGTATCGCTTTTTGAAGTGCTCCGCATGCCCTTCCCGCTGCCGGAGGAAGCCCCTGACCCTAGTGCAGCAAGAGACGCCGTGCGCCGGGCCGCCGGAGTGCTTGGCAGACTCCGGAAAAGGTTGGAAGGACCGCCGCAGGATCGAGCGTCGTTACTTGCCAACGCTCGTGACGAGCTCGCCCTCCTGGTGTGGCAGTACTATGATGTCGATGAGTTTGAGAGCATCCTGATCGAAGATACCGTGCGACGCATCATTCCCAGTTCGACCCCTCACCCGGGTGCCACGATCCTACCGACCCTGAAATCGTCCGTTCCGCAAGAACGGAAGGAGTACGTTGAGCTGCTTTGTCGCGTGCTGAATGAGTGGGGAAGAAGCAGCAGACAGAAGACTAGCGGGAGAACCGTGGTTTCGTCAAACAGCGATCTTGCGATCGTTACGCTTTCCAAGGGGGATCGAAAGGAAGCGTACAAGGAAGAATCCGCCCAGGCAGCCCTCGACGAGTCACTCGCCCACGTTCGGTCCTTGCTCCGTGAGTCGCAGGGAAGCGTTGCCTACATGCGGAACCTCAAGGTGTTCGACGGTGCATGTCTTCACATCGTCAAGCCGCTGGCCTTCCGCCATTGGATGAAATCGACCGCACTGAATGACGCCGACGAGATCGCATCCGCGGTTCTTTCCGGGGGGCGCCATGGCGACTAGCGGTAGTCCGAGTCAATGGGCCGATTTCTTCCCCGAAAACTTGGTCCCCGACGTTCTCATCCTCGTCGTTTCATCGTGGGAGGAGTTGGACAAGCCGCAGCATAACGAACATGAAGTCTCGATCACGAAGCGGTTTCTGCCGGTACTTCGAAGGAACAAGGGACTCAGACGGCTGCCCTTTGCGATTGACCGGGAGACTTGGCTCGACGACGAAGCCGCCACGGAGCACGCGAGGCTGGATTTGCGCTTCCAGCACGGACACCGAGAGGACGTGTACCTTGCGTTCGAGTGCAAGCGCTTGAACGTGAAGTACGAGTCAGGGTTTCGATCGGAGGCGTCCAAGTACGTGCACGAGGGAATGAGCCGTTTCATGGAACACAAATATGCGAGAGGACTCCGCCAGGGGGGCATGATCGGATACGTGATGGACGGAGACGTCGACGCAGCCGTGCGTGCCATCGAGGGTCAGTTCCGCGACCACAAGAAGCTACTGTTGCTTCGGGTACCCAAACTTGCTCGCTCGTCGCTTGTTCCTGACAACAGCAACATCCGTGAGACGACTCATCACGGGACTGGGAGGCCGTTTCGGATTCACCATCTATTCCTGGCGTAACGCCCGCCCTCGGGCTCACCGCTTGCGCTCTGACTGCTCTTGGATCCGATACAGCGCCGTTTTCGTCCGGAGGTAGAGCGCATCGCCGGAGACCGCGGGGGAGGCCATGAAGCCGGAGTCGAGGTGGTTGGTGGCGAGGACGTGGTGGGTGGGGGCCGGTTCGAGGACGGTGGTTTTGCCGGTCTCGTCGAAGAAGTAGATGCGGCCGGAGGCGTGGAGGGGGGAGGCGGAGTAGTTGCCGCCGAGGCGGGCGCGCCAGACTTCTTGGCCGGTCTTGGCCTCGACGCAGGCGCCCACCCCGCCGTCGTCGACCATGAAGAGGAGGTCGTCGACGAGGAGGATCGAGGAGCGCTTGGGCACCGCCCGCTTGTACTCCCAGGCGACGTGGGTGTCGGTCACGACGCCGCGGCCGTTGGGGCGGATGGCCCAGAGGGGGCATTCGCCGCTCCCCATCGGCGAGAAGACCAGCCCGTGGCCCACGACCGGGCGGCTCGCGCCGGAATGGGCGCCCCGGGCTTCGACGCGCCACAGCTCCTTGCCGGTTTCCGGCTCGTAGGCGTAGAGGGCCACGGAGGCGAGGCTGATGAGGACGTCCCGGCCGTCGACCTGGGCGATCACCGGCGTGGAGAAGCCTTTGCGGTAATCGCCTTCGCGGGTCGGCCGGCCGGTCTCGGGGTCGACGTCGTCGAACTCGACGCTGCGGTCGGTCTTCCACACGGTCTCGCCGGTCCGCTTGTCCATGGCGACGAGGTACTGGTAGTCGCTGCCGTCGAAGTGGAGGATGAGGAGGTTCTTGTAGATAAAGGGCGAGGAGCCGGCGCCGCGGAAGTGGTTGCAGACGAAATCGGTCCGCTCCCAGACGACTTCGCCCGTCGTCGAGTCGAGGCAGGCGGTATACGGCGAGCCGAAGCTGACGTACACGCGGCCCTCCTCGACCACGGGCGACGGCGAGGCGTAGGAATTGAACGGGTGGCAGTACTGCGGCCCGGCCACGAGATGCAGACGCTTCTTGTGGGCGAACTTGCCCGTGTTCTTGTCGACCGAGAGGACGATCAACTGCGTCCCGTCCTCGAAGGCGTTGGTCAGCCAGATACGATCGCCCCAGATGACGGGCGACGACCACGCCTTGCCGGGGATGGGCGTCTTCCAGGCGACGTTTTCCGTCTCGCTCCATCGGAGGGGCAGGTTCGCCGAGTCGGCGTGCCCCTGATCGGTCGGGCCGCGGTAGCTGGTCCAGTTTTCGCCGGCCGTTGCGGAGGCTGCCAGCGCGACGCTCAACGAGAGGGCCGCCAGAAGACGCTTTCGAATGACGGTTGCCAACGTGCTGCTCCTCACTCGGGGGTTCGTCGTGGGTGGGCTGTGCGGCGGCCGGGCCATCGGGGGCCGCCGGGAGTCGTCTATTATGCCACGAATCGGCGCGGGGTACAGGTCCTATTCGCCTCCCGACACGTCGAGGATCAACCGCCGGCTGCCCTTGGCGATCGTGACGCGGCCGGCGGCGTAGTCTTCCTGCAAGAACGGGCTGTCGAAGGTCTTGGACGGGGACAAGTCGATCGCAGCGCCGTTGATCTCGGGAAGCCGCTCCCCTGAGAAGTCGAAGGTGAACGTCCCCGAGTCGCCCGGGCCCTGGTAGGTCAGTCTGCCGTCGCCGATCTCGCATTGCCGGGCGAGGACCGCGTCCTGGAACGCGGCGAAGCTCGGGTGGGCGTGGCTGCCGGCCGCCTCGATGATCACCGGATAGGTCGAGTCCCGGCTACGGGCCCAGTTTTCGTCGTCCCAGGTGTAGGTTTGGCCGTCGCCGAGAATGCGGACGGCGGCGAGGGCGCGCTCGGCCTCGGCGAAGATCCAGCCGTCACGCTCCTGCCGCTTGAGGCTCGACGCGAAGAAGACGCGCATGTCGCCGGCCTGCTTGCTGAAGGCGGGCCCGGGGAGTTTGCAGACGATCATCGTGCCCCGGTTCTGGACCGACCAGTACTGATTGTAGGTCTTGCCGTTGCGCAGGCCCTCGCACTGCGGGAAGATGCGGGCGTCGGGGTCGCTTCCGGCAAAGATGACGCCTTGCCACCGGTTCTGCGAGCTGATTCCGGCCCAGTCGGCGTGAGGACGCCTGGCCAGCATCCAGCTTCCGATGATGAAATCGGGGGTGGCGTACGTGTAGCGAACGAGCCCGCCGCATTCGGGATCGAGGACGTTCATACCGTCCTGGCGGGCGAGCCGGGCCTCGTCGCCCGCGCGCAGCAAGCCCGGTCGCCGGGACCGGTACTCGTAGGTTCCTCGCCCGGGTGCGTCCAGGGCGATATCCATGACGACCGGCGGTAGCCGGTAGCCGCTGGTGGCCATGCACATGATTCCCGGGTGGGCGTTTCGGGGCGGTCCCACGCCGAGGTAGTACCAGGCCATCGAAGCCGAGGCGTCCCCCCGAGCCGTTCGGGCCGATTCGCCCTGGTAGACGCGGGCCTTGGCGCCGCCGCGGACCGTGTCGATCTGCTCCTGGGCCCAGTCGGCCCACCAGACCGCAAGCGCGGCGTCGGCCAGCTTGCGGAGCGGGGGATCGCCGAAGTCGAAGTAGTTGTACCAGCAGGCGAGCGTGTACTTGCCGTATCCGGGGGAGGCCGTCTCGGCGAGCAGCCCCTTGGCGATCCGCTGGCGGAACCGCTCCTTGACGAACTCGTTGAGGGCCTGGTAGTGCTGCGGAGCGGTGTGCCCGTCGCGGTAGATCCGATCGCCGTGCGAGTCGGACGCCGAGAGGATCTTGGCGGCGCCCCAGAGCGACTGCACCCGCTGGGCGTCGTGGTTCTCACTCCCCCAAAACCACCAAACTCTCTCCGGCGTATAGAACTCCTGCTCGCACTTCTCGCTCGCATATTCCCAGAGCACCCGTCGAATGCCCTCTTCCGCCTCGGGAGTCAGCCGGCCGGGGAAGTAGTTGCTCTTTGCGCCAAAGAGCTCGTGAATCCGAATCAGCAGGGGGGCGACCCAGTGAAACCTCTCTTCCCCCTCGACGATTCGCTGTTCGGTGCCTCGGGCAACCACGTCGAGAACCGCCCGGTTGGCCTCCGGGCGCTGTGCGTCGAGGTAGAGGGCCGAGAGAGCGAAATCGAGCTTGTGCCAACTGAAGAGCTGGTCGTCGGCGCCGGGCGTGAGCGGCGGGTACGTACTGGTCACCTGCCGGTGGAGCATGGCGTCGCGACGAGCGGCGAACCCGTCGCGGATCGCGATCAGCCGGTCGTCGGGAGTCTCTCCGGCCGCGGTCAGCGCGGCGAGGCAGACCGCCAGGGTCGCGAACCTCGGTAACTGCGCGTGGAGCGCTTGGAAAGGTGTTTTCATTTTTCGGGAGCCCAATCGGCTGCTGCCGCGGGTACGACGCGCGTCCGCGGCGGGGGGGAAGCGGGGGGAGGCGATTTCCGGCATTCTAACCGCGCGTCTTCGCGGTACAATAGGTGCCTGTCCGACGCCGTAGCTTCACCAGCCCTTTTTTGCGGGAGATGCCGAGATGAGATCCGTCGGGTATTTCTGTCGAGCGGTCCGACCGCCGAGAGCACGCCGGAAAGCACGTCCGGGTTGCCCAGCCGGCCGCGGCGTCGCGGCGGCCGTCCTCTTGGCTCTGCTGACCGGATCGGCCGGCGCGGTGCGTGCCGACGTGAAGGACGGCCGTCCGTGGTGGCCGCACTTTCACGGGCCCGAGCGCGACAACGTCTCGCGGGAGACGGGCCTGTTGAAGAAGTGGCCGGAGAACGGGCCGCCGCTTGCGTGGAAGCTCACCGACTGCGGCGTGGGCTTCTCCGGCGTCGCGCTGGCCGAGGGGAAGATTTTTACGGCGGGCGACTTCGACGACGTGGAAAAGGTCCTCGCCCTGGACATGGACGGCCGCCTCGTGTGGCAGTCGCCCAACGGCGAGAGCTGGACCGGCCCCTACCCCGGCTCGCGGACCACGCCGAGCTACCGCGACGGGATGGTCTTCCAAATGAACCCCAAGGGCCGGCTGGCCGCCTATCGGACCGACTCGGGCGAAGAGGTCTGGGCCGTCGACCTGGTCGACCGGTTCGGCGCGCGGTACGGCACCTGGTCGATGACCGAGAACGTCGCCGTCGAGGGCGACCGGGTGTTCTGCGTGCCGGGCGGGAGCAGGGCGCTCGCGGTCGCGCTGGACAAGAGCACCGGCCGGACCGTTTGGACCAACACGGCCCTGGACGAGACGGCCGCCTACTGCTCGCCCATCCTGGTGACGCACGGGGGCGTGCGCCAGTTGATCGCGATGACGCAGAAGTCCATCATCAGCGTCGACGTGCGGACCGGCAAGCTGCTCTGGTCGCATCCCCACGTCACCCCCCACGACCAGAACGTCAACGCACCGGTCTATTGCGACGGCTACGTCTTCGCGGCCAGCGGGCACTCGGGCGGGGCAAGGCTGGTGAAGATCGACGCGGACAACCGCGGGGTGCAAGAACTCTGGTGGGACGAGGACCTGGACAACTGCCACGGGAGCGTCATGCTGTTGGACGGCTACCTGTACGGCAGCGCTTGCCGATCGGGCGGCAAGGGCTTCTTCTGCGCCGCGTTTCTCACCGGCGACCTCCGCTACCGCGAGAAGAAGATGACCAAGCTCTCGCTCACGGCCGCCGACGGGATGATCTACGGCCTCGCGCAGAACGGCGAGATGCTGCTGATCGAGCCGCGGCCCGATCGGTTCGAGGTCGTCAGCCAGTTTCAAACGCCCCGGGACAGCAAAGAGCTCGCCTGGGCCCACCCGGTCGTCTGCGGCGGCCGGCTGTACGTCCGCCGCGGAACGTGCCTTTACGCGTACGACGTTCGGGCCGAGTGATCGGCGCCGGGTGCCACGAGCGTCTCGCCCGAGTGGGCAGTCGCATACGGAGAACCTCTCGAAAAGTCATTTTGCGTATTAAAACCCTAAGAAAGGATAAGCCCATGTCAAGAGGCCAACCACCTTCCGGGGCTCGCGTTTCCGCAAGACGCGAGCCGTTCACGATCGAAGTCGCCGGCTCGTCGCCGGTGACCCGGCGGCAGTTTCTCGGTCGCGCGGCGGTCGCCGGGGGCCTGGTGGCGGCGCCGTGCCTGGTGCCCGGCTCGGCGCTGGGGCGCGACGGCGCCGTGGCGCCCAACGAGCGGATCGTCTTGGGCGGGATCGGGATCGGCGGGCGCGGCTCGGGCGATCTCCGCTGGATGATGGCCGAGAAGGACGTGCAATTCGTCGCAGTCTGCGACGCGAAGAAAGCGCAGCGCGAGAAGGTCAAGCAGATCGTCGACGAGCGCTACGGAAACACCGATTGCGCCACCTACCGCGACCTCCGCGAGTTTCTGGCCACACGGGAGGACATCGACGCCGTGTTGATCGCCACCGGCGACCGCTGGCACGCGCTGGCCTCGGTGATGGCGATGCGGGCGGGCAAGGACGTCTATTCCGAAAAGCCGTCGTGCATGACGATCGCCCAGGGCCAGGCGGTCGTGGAAACGGCCAACCGCTACCGGCGGATCTACCAGACGGGCACCCAGCGGCTGAGCGAGGCGAAGTTCACGTTCGCCAACGAGCTGTTGCGGACCGGCAAGCTCGGCGAGGTGCACACGGTCCGCGCCCACATCGCCCCCTGGGACGCCGCGGAGATGCGACACGATTGGCTGCCCGGCGAACCGGAGCCGCCCCGGGACGAGGTGGACTGGGACCAGTGGCTCGGCCCGTGTCCCTGGCGGCCCTACAACGCCGCCTACGTTCGGGGCGGGTGGCGCGGCCATTACGACTTTCACACCAGTTGCATCGGCGAATGGGGCGCGCACACGTTCGCCCAGTGCCACGTGGCGATCGGTGCGGCCGGCACGTCGCCGATCGCATACGAGTACGTCGACAATCCCACCGGCGACGGCATGGTCACGCGCTTCGCCAACGGCGTGAAGATGATCCTCCACCGCGGCGACCAGTGGTGGCACGGATCGTGCGGCGTGCGGTACGAAGGCACCGAAGGCTGGGTCGCGATCGCCGACGGCTACGCCAAGCCGGAGGTCTCCTCGCCGGCCCTGCTCGACGACTTCGAGCGCGTGGTCCGCGAGTACGTCGATCGGACGGGCAACGCCCAGAGCCACGTGCGCAACCTGTTCGACTGCATCAAGTCGCGCCGCCCGACCGTGGCCAATCCCGTCGTGATGCACCGCTCCATGACCACCGTGCACGCCGCCAACATCTGCATGTGGCTGAAGCGGGACATGAAATACGACCCCGTCCAAGAGGAGTTCGTCGACGACCCCGAGGCCAACCGGCTCCGCTCGCGGGCGATGCGTGCGCCGTGGACCCTCTGAGCATCAACACGGATTATAAGGATAAAACACCATGTCTGAATCAGAACTCATCGCCGTGCTCGAGTCGGAAGCCGGCCCGAAGGAGAAGGCCGACGCCTGCCGCGAGCTGGCGGTTGTCGGCACCAAGGAGGCCGTGCCCGCGCTGGCCGCGCTGTTGGGTGACGAGAAGCTCTCGCACATGGCGCGTTACGGGCTGGAGACGATCCCGGACCCGGCCGTGGACGACGCCCTGCGCGGCGCGCTGGGCAAGCTGGAAGGTCGGCCGCTGGTCGGCGCGATTGCGTCGATCGGCGTGCGGCGCGACGCCAAGGCGGCGGCCCCGCTGGCCAAATTGCTGCGCCATTCCGACGCGGACGTGGCCGGGGCCGCGGCCAGGGCCTTGGGCCGGATCGCCACCCCCGAGGCGGTCGAGGCGGTCAAGGAGGCGCTCGAGAAAGCCCCGGAAGAGCTTCGGCCGGCCGTTGCCGACGGCTGCCTCGGGGCGGCCGAGGCGCTCCTGGCGCACGACAAGCGACCGGAGGCCGCCGCGCTCTACCAGCTCGTGAGCCAGGCCGACCTGCCCAAGCACTTCCGCGTCGCCGCCGCGCACGGGGCGCTGTCGGCCCGGCAACCGGCCGCCAACCCCTAGGGCGCGTTCGCAAAAAGTGCGAAAACCCCTGCTGCGGCACGGTCTCCGTACCGTGCGACGACAGGGGTAAACGATTGTGTGGGGGAGACCTGCGGTCGGCCCGTCGGCGGGGTCGCACCGTGCGTCGAAAAAGGGGTGCCACTGCTGGCTTGTCCAGCAGTGCCGTACGAATTCCCGCGGAAATCACTGCTGGGCAAGCCGGCAGTGGCACCCGAGCGTCCGCATTCGGCTTTTCACTCTCTGAATGCAGACGGCTAATCATCCCCGAACAGCCAGCGGAAGAGATACCCGTTCTGGATCTGATACTCCCACTCCCACGGGTCTTCCGGTGGATCGCAGAGGCACTCCCCACTCTGGTTCTGCTGGCATTCTTGCGGGCAATCGCAGCCGGGACACAGACAGTCCTCGCAGTCGCAGTAGCAATAGCAGTTCTGCGCGTCTGCCTGCTCCTGCTGTTGCGTTTGCCGCTGCTCGCCGGCGAGCGCGCCGCCGAGGGCCAAGCCGAGAACCACGATCAACACCAATCCACCCAAAGCAAGCCGTCTCATCGTACTACCTCCCAAAAATGAAGAACTTTGCCCTTGTCTCGCTGGCACGTCACCCGAGTCCGCATAGCCGTAGCGACTATTGCTTCACTCGGACTTCCTCTGAGTCTTCTTCTGAGCCCGACTCGCCATCGACCGTCAGTGTGAAGGTGACCCAGATGAACTTCTCATCGAAATCATCAATCTCGTCTTTCACCGCTTCTTTGGTACACTGCGCGACGAGATTACCGCGGTCGTCGTCGAATGTCTCCACATCGACCGACTTCCCATCAACGTACAACGAGACACTCAGCTCCGGGTCGAATGGGACGTCGGTGTGGACCGTGACGCTTCCGCCGTCCGAGGAGAGGACGAGCGTCGTCGGTGCCACTCGGATGTTGAGGCCGAGAACGTTGTTGGCGAACAACGCCACAACGCACAACGCGGTAGCCAATACACAAAGCTTCTTCATCAAGCCGTCTCCTTGAGTCGGGTTATGGGCCGCGGCAATCCATCGGCAACGTTGACCTCGTGGAGACCTGGGAGACCCCGGCAACTCCGGGCATCGCATTGCGGACGTATTCGGATGACCCATACCACAGACACTCCGTGCCCTTTCTTGCCGCCACTGGCCGGGGCGGTCGCTCGTCGTCGAGAAGCAAACCCCGTACCGATTTCTCCGGTTTACTCGGTTTTGCAGCCCGCGGACGGGTATCGACGCGACATTCGGGCCTCTTAGCCCGCATCGCCCGCGAATCGGGCCGAAAACCAGGTCGCTCGACGGTGACTCGGGACGTGCCGCGCGGCCCCCGGAAGAGCGAAATGATCCGCCGGTCTGTCTCACCGCGTGTTGCAGACGTGTCTCACGCGGCGCGCAGGATCGCGGAGATGTTGAGGATCGGCCGAAGAACGACTTCCGCATTTTCACAGTGGCAGGGACACGGCGTGTGACCTGCTCAAGACCGACCGTCACTGACTCGGCACATGGTTCCCCGTTTGTGTTCCACGCCCGTACGCCGAAGGCGTTTGACAACACAGCTTCCGCATTTTCACAGTGGCAGGGACACGCCGTGTGACCTGCTCAAGACCGACCGTCACTCACTCGGCACACGGTTCCCCGTTTGTGTTCCACGCCCGTACGCCGAAGGCGTTTGACAACACAGCCCAGGGTCGCGAAGCGCACCCTGGGTTGGCGGGCAACGAGCCCTTCCAACCCCAACGGGGTTGTACCGGGGACAAGCGTCGACCGGGCGGACGGCGCGCGCGGCCGCGCACTCGACGACCACCGCGTCTTACGGGAGCGGGGCCACCTCGCCGCCGGAACGAGTGGCCAGGGCGCGATAGACGGCCAGGTCGATCTCGTCGCTGATCAGCCTGGCGGCCCCGTCACCCAACACGAAGTTCGCGCCGAAGGGATGGTAGCTGCTGAAGTCGGCGAAGTCGTTGAGCACGTGATTCGGCACGCTGCCGGCGCGGCCGACGACGCGGGCCATGCCATGCCCGGCCCCGGGCACGGCCCCGACCCACGTGGCGTTGTCCAGCCGGGAGCACCGCTCGCCAACGAGGAGCGTGTTGCTCAGCCCGTCGCGGACGTCGGCAAAGCGGACCGAGCTGTTCTGGAAGAAGGTGCCGTCGCCCGTCCCCGGGTTGGCCTCAACCGTCCGCGTGCCGAAGACGGCGACGTAGTTGGCGCGGGCGATTTCAAACATGGGCGGTGCGCCCGATCCAGTTCCGCGATGCAACATGAAGAGCTTGTCGGCCGGATCCGACGGACAGAGGAAGAGTGAAAGCGAGGTCTCTCGGAATCGCTGGTTTCCGGCGTGGCCGATCGGCATTCCCCCCGGGCTCGGCCCGTGCCCGCCCCACGGACCCCCGCCCGACGCCTCTTGGAGTGCTTCCTGTTCGATGAAGGGCAGTGCGACGGCCCCCCAGCCCCAGCCGGGATCGCCATTCGGGGCCGCGGATACCCACCCTGGGGGGAGGGATCGATGCGTCGTGTGGTGGTTGTGCAAGGCCAGCCCGATTTGCCGGACGTGATTCTGGCATCGGGCTCGCCGGGCGGCTTCCCGGGCGGCTTGGACCGCCGGCATCAGCAAGGCGACCAGCACCGCCACGATGCCGATCACCACCAACAGCTCCACCAGGGTCATTCCCCTCGCTGGTCTGGTCATCGACACGTGAACACCTCGCGGGCGAAGCGCCGCCGCCGCGCCTCATGCGACACATCGAGCGCCTTCGTGCAGACACGTAGGCAACCGAGGGGCGGTAACTACTGTAGCATGGGCGATTGTGGCAAGCCAGGCACCGCCGGGCGCACCGCCGCCGGCAAGCCGATTTGCCGCGCGGACCTCTTCCCTGCCGCTTGCGTACAATCCCGGGGGTTGCAATTCGCATGCCCCGGCGCAATATTCGCCCTGGATCGGCGCTGCCAGGGTCTGCCGCAACGGCGAGACCACGCCCCCGCTTCCAAGGGACTTCGCCATGAGAATTGGCTTGAAGCTGACGGCGGCCTTCCTGTCGATTGCCTCCCTGGTGGGAGCGGCGGGCTACCTCGCCCGCCACACCAGCCGGGAGCTGGAGCGCCAAATGGAGCTGCTCAGCCGCAGCGCGATCGTCAAGGTGGCCGGGACGACCGAGATGACCGTTGCGCTTTATGCCGGCCAGTTGGCCGCCCACGGGCTGGTCTCGGCCGAGCGTCGCCGGTCGCCCGAGGACCTGGCGGCGGCAGGCCCCCCGGGCCTTCACGGTCCGGTGGGGCGCCACCAGGAGACGGTCGAGCAGGGACTCGCCCAGCAGCATCTGGCCGCCGAATCGCTGGTCCGCTGGGCCGCCGATCAGGGCTCGTCGGAGCTGGCCGAGCGGGAGACGACCGAGACGCTGCCGACCTTGGACCGGCTCGAGCAACAGTTTGCCGAGCATCAGCGGTTGATGGGCGAGTTTCTCGCCTTGGTCGACGAAGACGCGGACCGCGCCGAGCGGTTCCTCGAGGACCGGGTCTGCCCGCATTTCGAAAGCAGCCTCCTGCCGATCCTGGCGGGCTATCGCGAGCGGGCCGAGAGGGAGTTTACGCAGGGTATCCGCACCGCGGAGCGGGCGATGGCCGTGGCGGACGAGCGGCGGGGACTGCTGATTGTCGCGGCGGCGGCAAGCGCGGTTCTCATGGGCCTCGTCATGTCGCGATCGATCGGCAAGCCGCTGAGCATGCTCAAACAGGCGGCGCTGGAGATGGGACGCGGTCGGCTCGACACCCGGGTCGCCATCCGGTCGCGGGACGAAATCGGCGTGCTGGGCGGTGCGCTGAACCAGATGGCCGCCGACCTGGAGGAGACGACCGTCTCCAAGGGCTACCTGGACAACATCATCCGGTCGATGCGAGAGATGCTGATCGTCGCCGATCCGAAGATGCGGATCCGCCATGTCAACCCGGCCGTCTGCGCGGAGCTGGGCTACACCGAGGAGGAGCTGACCGGCCGCTCGCTCGGGGACCTGTTTGCCGCGGAGGACCTGCCGGTGGGCGTCCCGCTTCCCGAGACCCTGGGGCACCGCGGGGAATGCCGGATGAAGGGCAAGTCGGGCGGACTCATCCCCGTCTATTGTTCGGCCGCCGAGATGCCGGACGAGGCAGGCCGACCGGGAGGCGTCGTCTGCGTCGCCTCGAACATCTCGCGCCAAAAGGAGGTCGAAGAACGACTCCGCGCCTCGCTCGGTGAAAAGGAACTGTTGCTCAAGGAGGTCCACCACCGCGTCAAGAACAACCTCCAAGTCATCTCCAGTCTGCTCAGCCTCCAGGCTCAGGAACTCCGCGATCCCAGGATGGTCAGGCTGTTCCAGGAGAGCCAGGGCCGGATCCGCTCCATGGCGCTCATCCACGAGCAGCTCTATCGGTCGACCGACCTTGCCCACATCGACTTCGCCGCCTATGCTCACGAGCTGATCGGCCACGTCAGTCAGGGGCTCGGCAACGGGGCCGCGCGGGTGAACATCCGGTTGGAGATTCAGCCCCTTCCGCTTCCGCTCGATTTGGCCATTCCGTGCGGCATGATCGTCAACGAGCTGGTCGCCAATGCGTTGGAGCACGCCTTTCCCGACGGGCGTGCGGGCGAGATTCGAGTCGGGCTTAGCCTCGACGACGCCGGCTACCTCCTGACGGTCGCCGACAACGGTGTGGGAATGCCCGGGGAACTGAGCGACGGCGAGGCGACCTCGATGGGCTTGAAGGTCGTGCAGGCCCTGGCACGGCAAATCCACGGCAAACTCGACGTTCAACTCCACGAGGGAACCGCCTTTGCTATCCACTTCGAAGGTCCGGAAGGCCGTCGCCCGCCCGACGCGGAACCTTGAGGCGGCTCCCGTTCGAGACACCGCCGAAATACCGTCTCCGCCGCGAACCACGGTCACACGCACCCACGCAACTTCACGAGAACGGCCGCTCCCGCCATGTCAGAACAAGCCGCCAAGATCCTGATCGTCGAGGACGAACAGATCGTCGCCGTCGATATCGAGGGCCATCTTCAGCGCCTGGGGTACCGAGTGGTGGGTACGGCGGCTTCGGGCGAAGAAGCGTGCCGGATGGCTTCGGAGCGGGAACCGGATCTCGTGCTCATGGACGTGCGGATCGAGGGCGCGCTGGACGGAATCGAAACGGCCGAGCGGATCCGCCGGTCTCGCCCGATACCGATCGTCTTCCTCACGGCGTACACCGACGTGGACACGCTGGAGCGGGCGAAACGGATCCAGCCGTACGGCTACATCGTGAAGCCGTTTGCCCAGCACGACCTGGAGGCCGCCATCGAGGTCGCTCTCTACAAGGCCACCGTCGATCGGCAACTGCGCACCAGCCACGAGAACCTTCAGACGATCCTCGACGCCCAACGCCACGGCACGGTGATGCTCGACGCCGAGGGTCGGATCCGCTTCGCCAGCCGGGCCGTCCGCAAAATGGCCGAGGCCGGCGGGGCGGAAGTGGTCGGCCGCGCGCTCGCCGACCTGCTGCCGCTCTCCGGCGACCAGGCGGCGGCCCTGGAGGCCGCGGCCGGGCGCCGAACCAAGGATCGCAACAACGTTTCGGTCGTGCTCGGCGCCGACGACCCGCGGCCCCGCCACCTGGAGATCGAGGTCGTCGACGACCCCCGCGGCGACGGCGGCCGGATCCTCTTCGTCTACGACGTCTCCCCCCTGCACGACCTGCGGCGCCAACTGGACGAACACTGCGCGTTCCAGAACATCGTCGGTAAGTCAAAGCCCATGCGCCAGGTCTTCCAGATGATCGAGGACCTGGCTCGGGTCGGCTCCACGGTGCTCGTCGAAGGCGAGACGGGCACGGGGAAGGAACTCGTCGCCCGGGCGATTCACCGCCTCAGCAGGCGCTGCGACGGGCCGTTCGTGGCCCTCAATTGCGCCGGCCTGAGCGAAGAGCTCGCCGGCAGTCAGCTTTTCGGGCACCGGCGCGGGGCGTTCACCGGGGCGGTGGACGACCAGCAAGGGTTGTTCGAGGCGGCCAGCGGGGGGACGCTCTTTCTGGACGAGATCGGCGAGCTGCCCGTTCGCGTGCAGACGACCCTCCTGCGCGTGTTGGAGGAGAACGGCGTGCTCGCGTTAGGGGAGTCGAAGCTGCGTCCCGTCGACGTTCGCGTGATCGCCGCCACCCACCGGGACCTCGCCCGGGAAGCGGCCGCCGATCGCTTTCGCCAGGACCTGCTCTACCGCATCCGCGTCGCCCGGGTCCGCCTGCCGGCGCTGCGCGACCGCCGCGAGGACCTGCCGATTCTCGTCCGCGTGTTCTTGGCGGACCATCAGGCGTCGACGGGCAAACGGGTCGACACGATCAGCGACGATGCGATGGCGGTCCTCATGGACTACCGTTGGCCCGGCAACGTCCGCGAGCTCCGCAACTCGTTGGAGTTTGCCGTGATCCACGCCCGGGGCTCGATCATCCGGCCGGAGGACCTGCCGCCGGAGCTGCTCGATTTGGTCCCCGAGGAAGCCCTGGACAAGCCCGGCCTCGACGAAGCCGACCGCGTCAAGGCGGCCTTGAAGTGGGCTCGGGGCAACCGGACCCGAGCCGCCGGCCTGCTGGGCATCAGCCGCGCCACCCTCTACCGGCGGCTGCGCGAACTGGGCATCGACGACGGCTAGGGATCGGCCGAAAAATAACTTCCCGACTTCCGTAGCAGGCACACGCCGTGTGCCGTCCGCCGGTTACGGCACACGGCGTGTGCCTACTACTCCGCAAATGCGGAAGCTATTCTTCGGCCGATCCTAGGCGGCACGGGCACGATCCCGCGGGACGTCCGTCGACCAGGGGCAAAGGTACCCACTACAACGCCCGCCACTCCTCCGGCCTGAGTGCGGGGCCTCCTCCCGACCGCGCTTGATCGAGCACGGCCAGCAGGCTCGCCTTGTCGCGCGACAGGGTGCCCGCCAACGGAAGGTAGTTCGAGGCGTGGTTGGTTCGGAAGATGCAGCGCGAGAGGCCGTCGAGGTGAGCCACCACCTGGTGCAGCTCCGTGAGCAGGTCCTCCGGCCCCATCGGTTGGAAGCTGCCCGACTCCCATTGCCGGTGCAGCTTCGTCCCGGGGACGAGCATCAGGGTGAGCATCGAGAGGTAGGGTGGATCCATTGCGCTGACGACCCGGCCGGTCTCTTGCGCGTGCTCCGCGGAGAGGTCGGCCCCGCCGATCCCCAACAGCGCGATGACCGAGACGCGGATTCCGGCCCGCTTCGCCTTACGGACGGCCTCGACCATCTCGTCCGCCGTAGGACCCTTGTCGATGCGGCGGAGGACCTCGTCGCTCCCGCTCTCCAGGCCCAGGTAGACGATCTGGAGCTTCTTCTCGCGGAGCGCCACGAGATCGGCGTCGCTCTTGCCGAGCAGATCGCGGGCGTTTGCGTAGATTCCCACACGGCCGAGCAGGGGAAAGCTCGAGGCCAGCGCGTCGAGCACGCGGACCAGCCGCCCGGTGCTCAGCACCAGCGCGTTTCCGTCGCAAAGGAAAACGCGGCGCGTCTCGGGAAGTCGCACGCCGGCCAGGGCAACGTCTTCCAGCACCTCGTCCTCCGGACGCGCCCGAAAAGGCTTGTCCGGGTAGGTGCCGCAGAAGGTGCAGCGGTTGTGAGAACAACCCAAGGTGACCTGCAACAGATAGCTGCGGGCCTCGCTCGGGGGCCGGATGACCGTGCCGTGGTATCGCATACCCGCATTATCCGCTCACCCGCAACTTCGGACAACCGGCGGACGGGTGGGGTGGGTGGACCTGTTCGGCTCCGCGTGCCCGGCGTCTACTTCGGCCGCTCGCCGAGCCTCACGGCGGCGAGCCCCACCAGCGGCCCCGATTCCCACGTCTTCACGTTCAGCAGTTGCAGGTCGGCCTTCGAGCTCCCTTGGTCGGCGACGAGATCGACTCCGCGGGTCGGCTGCCACAGGACCAACGTCTCGCCGTCCGCTTCGAGCGGCGAGCGGGGCACGCCCTGGGGCCGGCGCACGCCGCGGGAGATGCGAAGCTCGGCGAGCCATCCCTCCAGCGGTCGGCCGCCGGTCGGATAGCGGCCGACGAACAGGCGTACGGGCACGCGTCTCACCGTCGCGGGTGCCCCGGTGGTCGCATCGTCGAGCGTGCCGTCGACGTACACCTTCATCCGCCCCCCCTCGCCTTCCGACACGCAGACGAGGTGAGCCCACTCGTCGACGGGAAGCCGCCGCTCGGTCTTCACCGCGTACTCGCGATCCCCGTCGTTGATCCGGAAGAAGACCTCGCCCGTCTCCTCCACGTAGATCTCCCATCCGCGACCGGAGTTGTCCGGCAGCGTGTGGTCGTACCGGCTGACCAGGCGGCCGTAGTCCTGCGGGCCGGCGATCTTGATCCACGCTTCGACGCTGAATCGCCCGCCGGGGAAGGCGAGCTCGGGCGTGTCTTTCACCACGCCGTACGATCGCGTGCCGGCGACGCCGGCCGCGTTCAACAGGGCGTACTGGACGGCGACGCCGTGCTGCTTCGCGAGCGGCCCGTAGGTCTTTTCGAGCGCCTCGTCGACGGGGGGGAGCCCCCAGCGCTCGTGCCCGCTCGCCAGGTAGCCACGCTCCCGGTCCTTGCCGCGCATCGCCGGGTAGTGCCAGTCGCCGGAGTAGATGCCGATCACGAGCCGGTCGAGGAGCTTCTCGCGAACCCAGGTCTGCCAGTCCAGCTTCACGTTTCCGTAAGGCGGCCCCAGGACGTCTCCCTGCGGGACGCCGACGGCCAGCTTCTTCCCCCGCCGGTCCAGCTCCCGGCGGACCTCGCGGAGAAACTGCGTCAGGAACTCGCCCCGCAGCGCCCGCCAGGCCTCGACGTCGAAATCCTCCGTGCGGACGTCCGTGCCGTAGCGTTCCCGGTAGGCTCGGACCACCGGCTCGCCGAAGCCGAACTGGTCGGCCCGGTCCGCCGGCCGGCTGTGGCTTCGCGTGCACAGATAGACGCCGTCGTAGTCGTACGCGTCGAGGAAGTCGGTCAGCTCCCGGAGCTTGTACCGGCGGACCTCGGGATAGGCGTATTCCATCACGCCGTACTGCCGCTTCTTCCCTTCGCGGTCGACGACCAGATACTCCGGGTGCTCGATGGTGAAGTGCGACTGCCACGGGAAGGGCGTATTGCCCCCGTACAGGATCTCCGGAGGCGAGCCCTCGTCGAAGATGGTCGCGTAGCCGTAGATCGCGAGCCCCAGCTCGTGGGCGCTTTGGCACGCCGTCTCGTACGGATCGAACCGAGCGAAGACGTCGTCGGCCGTGGTCCAGTACTTCGAGATGGAAGCCGGCACGCGCGTGCAGCGGTTGCGGATGAACCACGCGCCGGTCCGCCAGTAGACCGTGGTCGCGTCGTGGACGTCCCGCCATTGGCGCATCGATCTCTCGATCTTCTCCGGCGTGTCCAGCTTCGCGTCCCCCTCGAACACGACGAAGTGGTCGCCGTAGCTGACGACGATCACGCGCTCGTCCGCGGGCATCTCGGCACGGCCGGTCCCCGCAGCGGCAAGGAGTGCGAGGGCAGTAGAGACCGAAAGGAAGCCGAGCTGTCGAGAGACGCGGTGAGTGAGTGGCATCAAGGGTCCCTTTTCTCAGGGGGCAACAAAGGTCGTGTCTACGGCCCGCAGGCGACCGGACTTCTATTCGCCGAATCTCCCGTACTTCGTGCAGGCCTCGTGATAGGCGACGAAGTTCTCCAGCGGGATCTCCGGGCTGACGGAATGGGTGCCGATGACGATTCCCCCGTCCCGGCCGAGATCGATGATTTCGCGGGCCTCGGCCTCGATCTCTCGGCGCGTGCCGCGCAGCAAGGTCCGCGTGTTGCACATCCCGCCCGTCAGGATCAGCTTGGGATACTGCTTTCGCAGAGCCGTCATCTGCATGTTGGCCCGGCGCTCCAGGGGATTGAGCCCGTCGATGCCGGCGTCGACGAGCACGTCGAGGATCGTCCGGACGTCGCCGTCCGAATGCAGGAACACGTACTTCGCGCCCGCCTCCTTGTAGGCCCGGATCATCCGCCGGTACGCGGGCAGGAAGACGATCTCGAACTGCTTGGGGCTGAACATCGGGCCGCGGTTGTACGCCATGTCGTCGTAGATCCAGATGCCCGTGTCGTACAAGTCCCAACGCCGCAGTTGTTCCAGGCCCACCGCCGTCAAGTGCTCGCCCATCTTGTCGGCGACCGCCCGGGCAAAGGAGGGGTCGGCGGCGCAGTCCGTCAACAGCGCCGTCTCGCCCCGGACGTACGTCGATCGCAGGTAGGGCCCGCCGGTCTTGCCGAACACGCAGAGTCGCCGTTTGTCCTCGGCCAGCCCCTCGTGCATCTCGGCATCACTCCCGTAGGTGACCGGAGGGGCCATTCTGCCGGTCAGGTAGCGAGAGTCCAACGCAGGGGGATCGAACCGTATCGAGTCGAGCCGGGCGCCGTCGGCGATCGGCGCTTCGAGCGTCTCGACGAAGAACGCCCCCGGCCGGCGCCGCACGGTGCGACCCCAACCGTCGATTTCGTAGACGTACCCGTCCGCTTCCTTCAGACGCCGAGCCCGCGAGGGAAACGGCGTTTCATCGGGATACCAGATCGAGACGTCGGTCAAATCCTCCGGATCGCCGAGCCTCTGTCGCCAGGAATCGGGGAATTCCCAGAAGCTGTCGAACCGCGGGAGGCGATCCGGCGGGCGAAATTCACAGGCATGGAGAACACGCTGCTTGGCGGAGAGCATTTCGAATCACGCGGGGGAGCATCGTATCGCTTCAACCGGCCCCGAGTTGCCCGGGCAACCGATCGCCGGTGGCCTGCATTGTAGCCGGCCGAGTGCCGCGGTTGTCAATCCCGCGGCGCGGCGGCCGCCCCCTGCCGCCGGGCCGGTGGCCCCGCCCGCGCCAAGGTGGTAGAATCTTCCAAGAGGCCGTGCGAAAGCGAGAGTGGCGGAATTGGCAGACGCGCTGGATTTAGGATCCAGTCCTGAAAGGGGTCGGGGTTCGAGTCCCCGCTCTCGCATTTCTCGTTTGCAGGTAAGCGTTTACGTCAAGCACGGACCACCCGGAGATTCGGTTTCCCGCTGTCCTCTCCCGCTGTTTTCCCGCTTTCGGCCCCTTCCTTCCCGCCTTCCAGGGCCGCGGGTAGATATGCCCCATATTCGCTCATCCGGCGTTCGGCCCATTGCCGGTAGTGCTCGGTGGTCCCGGCGTAGGCGTGGCCCATCTGGTTCTGCAACTCGGGGTTCGCGTAGTTGAACCGGGCGTGGGTGTACCGTAGGGCATGGAATCCGTACACGTGGCAGGTGGCCGTACACTCGTGACCGGCAAGCCCTTGCTTCGGACAAGTGAGGTCGATCTTGGCCGCGCGTTGGATCGCGTGGAGCTGCGGGTAGAGGGACCGTCGCCCGTGGTTCCAGGGCAACAACCGGGGATCGTCGCCCCGGATCTTGACCAGGTACGCCAGGGCCCCGCGGATCTCCGGCCGGGTGTCCTTCCGTTGCTTCAGGTCGGCCGCCCGGCTGAGGACACGGCCCGTCTCCCAGTCCACGTCTTCCCACCGCAGCCGGAGAACCGACTCGATGCGGGCGCCGGTGACCCAGAGCGTGATGAGGAGGGCCCGCCACCAGTCGGCGATCGTGGCGCCCTCGGCCAGGTTGTGCTTTGCCAGGTCGGGCCGCGTGGCCGCGTCGACGTGGTTCAGCATGGCCAGGAAATGGGGCTCCGTCACATGGACCTTCTCTCGCTGATCGCCCACGACGCGGGGCAGGATCGGCACGTCCTTCAGGTACTTCCAGCGCCTCGCCACCCCGAGGGCGGCGCGGAGCTGCCGTAGTTCCTTCTTGACGGTCTCCGGGCTGATCTTCCCCTTGGGGCCCTTGTCCTTCAGTCGCCCGGTGCGAAACCGGTCCAACATCCGTTCGTCCACCTGGGAGACGTACTGCGGATGGACCTTTTCGGCAAACGTCTTCAGCACGGTTGCCACCAGGTTCAGGGTGCCCGGCCGGTTGCCGCGGCCCTCCATGTCGGCCAGGTATTCGTCAACGAACTCGGCCCATCGCTTCTTGGGGACCAGGCCCATGATGCCTTGGAGCAACTCGGCCTGCTTGAGCGCGGCGGCGTCGGCCGCGTCGTCTTTCGATCCAATCACCTTGGATCGTCGCCGGCCGTTCTCCCGCCACTCGATGCCCCAGGGGCAGTTGTCGGCCCCGAGCCGCTTTTGCTGGTGGGGGTCCTGAAAGATTCGGACCTTGGACATGGTTGAGGTTCCTTCGTGGTACGCGCCGCGGCGGGCGGGGCAGGTACCACTCTGCCCGGGCCCGCGCGGCAAAGGATCGTGGTGTCGTTGTACCGCGGCCTCGCTGGTCGGGCAAGCCCCCTGGGGATCGCGCCGGGGCGGAATTCTTGGCCTCTGGAACCAGGGGTCTGAGGGGCAAACTTCGGGTTTCATGCGTCGGGGCGGCCTTGTTTCCGGGGGTTTGGCGGGTTTCTTCGGTCGCGGCTGGTCCGAACGCCCCGGTCTCGCCGGCGGGCGCCCGGGCGCCGGACGTCCGCGCCGATCGCGGCGGGGCCCTTGCGCCCCGGTTTGTGTCGGGCGGGGCTGGCTCTATTCACCTCACGTCGAAACCCACGTCATAGAGCAGCCGGTCCACCAGCTCCGCACGGTGGGCAAACTCCGGGCCGGCGGCAACCACCTTGACGGCGGTGGCGTCGGTCCTCAGTTGGTCGATCACGTCCAACAGGTCGTCGATCGGCCCGTCCCCCACCGTGACCGTGGCGTCCCCGCTGGGGTGTTTTTCGATTGCGTACACGGTCAGTCCCCCTGCCGATTCTCCGCGCAAACCGCCAGCATTGTCCTCGAAACAGAAGGTTGAATGGTAAGAACGCCCGGACCGCTGCCCCCCGCGGGTCCGGGCACGTCGACGGAGGCCGCGCGGCCTGGTCGACCTGGTTGCAGGGTGGCTCCCCTGCCGAGTTGTTCCGCCCGATAGGATAGCCTCGGGTCGGGCGGGGTGAAAGGGTTGGGG
>DATKZH010000567.1:0-21577 GCA_035528065.1 Thermoguttaceae bacterium
TCGAAGACGTCGCATTCACGAGGCAGACCCGGGAGCGCCGCGCCGGACGAACGCAAGCGCAAGGAGGCCAAGCCGTCCCCGTCGGATTCTCCGAAAGAGGCCCCGCAGCAGCCGCTTCTGTCGGGCGCGGGCATGCGCGAGGTGGTCGAGTCGGTGGTGATCGCCTTCGTGCTGGCGTTCCTGTTTCGCACCTTCGAGGCCGAGGCGTTTGTGATCCCCACCGGCTCCATGGCCCCGACGTTGATGGGGCGTCACAAGGACGTGTTCTGCCCGGAGTGTGGCCACCACTTCCAGGTCAGTGCCAGCGAGGAGATCGACAACGCGACCAATCGTCCTACGGGCAGGAAGGTCATCGCCGGCACCTGCCCGATGTGCCGCTACACCATGGACTTCCGTCCCGGCAACTCGGAGGGAGAGACGTACCGGTCGTGCAAGGGAGACCGCATCCTGGTGGCCAAGTTTCCCTACCGGTTCGGCGATCCGGAGCGGTGGGACGTGGCCGTGTTCAAATACCCGGGCGGTGCGAAGACGAACTTCATCAAGCGGATCGTCGGCCGCCCGAACGAGACGATCTGCATCAGCCACGGCGACCTGTTCGTCAAGCCGACGGAGGAGGAGGATCTCAGACAATATGGCGAAGCCCCCTACGGCTACTCCGACGTCTCCATCAAGCTCGATCGGTTCGAGATCGCCCGTAAGGCCCCCGAGAAGATCAAGGCCATGCTCCGGCCGGTCTACGACAGCGACAGCGAGCTGCCGAAGCTGATCGAGCTGGGTTGGCCCGCCCGTTGGGCGCCGGTGGTCCAAGCCGATCCGGCCGCCGGCTGGCAGACCTCGGAGGACTATCATTCGTTCCACACCGACGGGGCCGCGGAGGGCGAGTCTTGGATCGCGTACCGGCACGTCGTCCCGTCGTTCGAGGACTGGCAAGACCTGAAACGGGGCTCGATGCCAAGCGGCAATCCCAACCCGCAACCGCAGTTGATCACCGATTTCGCCGCCTACAACACCGACGTAGTCACCTACGGCAGCTCCGGCTATGGATCGGGAAACGAGCTTTACGCGGGCGAAGGCTACGGCTCCCACGGGGCAAGCGACGGCTACGGAGAAAGCCAGCTTGCGCCCAAGGCCGAAATGCTCGGGCTGCATTGGGTCGGCGATCTGGCGCTGGAGTGCTCGATGGACGTGGAAAGCCCGAGCGGCGAGGCGATCCTCGCGCTGGTCGAGGGCGGCAGGTTCTTCCTCTGCGGCATCGACCTGGCCACCGGCCAGGCGACGCTCTCCATCGACGGGCGCGAAGACTACCGCCCAACGGCAACCACCGCCGTCCGTGGCCCCGGCACTTACCGGATCATGTTCTCCAACGTCGACGACCAGTTGCTGCTCTGGGTCAATGGGCGGGTGGTGAAGTTCGACACCGAGACCGCCTACTCGCGCCTCGACAACGGGCAGCCCCAGAAGGCGGATCTCCAGCCGGTGCGGATCGGGTCGCGTGGGGCGGCCCTGCGGGTCAGCGGATTGAAGATCTACCGCGACGGCTACTACATTGCCCAGCGGCTCGCCCGCAACGGCGCCACGAGCAATGCCATTACCGATTTCGAGAACTCGCCTTATCGATATCTCAACCGGCAGGAGATCGCCCGCGTGCTGTCCGACCCGAATGCGTGGGACGGCTTTCGGTCGAGGCGCCGGGTCGCCTTTGCGCTCGATGGGGATCAGTTCCTGGTGCTCGGCGACAACAGCCCGGAGAGCAAAGACAGCCGGCTCTGGGAGAACGAGGGTTTTCCCTGCTACGTCAGCCGCGAGCTGTTGATGGGCAAAGCATTGTACATCTACTGGCCGCACTCCCTGGACGCGATCCCCACTACCAAGATCCCTGTCCGTTTCTTCCCCAATTTCTGGCGCATGCATTTCGTCAGGTAGACGAACCTCGTAGGAGACGGAGCTCCGAACCGATGAGCCGACCTTTCCTCAAGCGGCGTCGATCCGACGCCCCCGCAACCCAAGCCCGCGTCCGCGCGGCCCAAGCCCGCACCACCGGTATCCACACCGCCCAAGCGACCACGGCGATGCTGGAAGTCGAAGGGCTCGTGAAGATCTATGGAATCCGCCGGGTGGTCGACGGCGTCGACTTCGAGGTCCACCGTGGCGAGATCGTCGGGCTGCTCGGCCCCAATGGGGCCGGGAAGACGACCTGCTTTCGCATGACCTGCGGAATGATCGAGCCCAACGCCGGCAAAGTGAAGCTCCAGGACGTCGAAGTGACCAACTGGCCCATGTACCGCCGCGCCCGCGACGGCGGCATGGGCTACCTGGCGCAGGACCCCAGCGTGTTCCGCAAGCTCTCCGTCGAGGACAACCTCCTCGGCGTGATGGAGATGCTGGAGATCGATCGCAAGACCCGGCGCCGCCGCTGCGACGAGCTTCTGGAGCAGTTCGACATCACCCGCCTCCGCAAGTCCAAGGCCATCTCCCTCTCCGGCGGCGAAAAACGCCGCTTGGAGATCGCCCGGGCGCTCGTCTCCGATCCCCAAATCATCCTCCTGGACGAGCCGTTCACGGGCATCGATCCGGTCACCATCGACAGCATCCAGGAGATCGTCCGCCAACTGCGCGCCGGCGGGATCGCCATCCTGATCACCGATCACCAGGTCCGCGAGACCCTCCAGATCACCGATCGCAGCTACGTCATCCGCGACGGCCAGGTCCTCTGCCACGGCACGCCCGACGAGGTGCTCGCCAACCCGGAAGCCCGGCAGTGCTACTTCGGCGAAGACATGGACCTCGGCCACGCCGGCCCCCCGCCGCCGCATCACGACCCGCGGCAACCGTAGTCGTCTGTCGATCCTTCCCTTGTGAGTTGGGTGCCACTGGCGTCTCGCCAGTGCGTCGACGAAAGCACGGGCAAGATGCCCGTGCCACCCACCATAGGGCGGGTCCAGCCCGTAGGGCGAAGACCCACGACTTGCCCTTGAGTAGCAGGCACACGGCGTGTGCCGTCCGCTGGCCACGGCACACGGCGTGTGCCTGCTACTCCGCAAATGCGGAAGCGATTCCTCGGCTACCCCTAAGGCGGCCTGGGACGTACGGGCAAAGGATGCCAGTGTCTAATTGACACCCCCCATAGGCACGGCTAGAATCGACCTCGGCCGATTTGCCGAGGTGGACGATGGCGATCTCGCTTGGGCAATTCATCGAGAACCTCACCCGAAGCGGACTCGTCTCCGCAGACGAGATCTCCGCGTTCCAGAAGAGCCTCCCTCCCGACAAGCGACCCAGCGATCCCCAGGGCCTCGCCCGCGAACTCATCGAGGCCGGGATGCTCACCCGGTACCAGGCCGCGGCCGTCTACCACGGGAAGATCAAGGGCCTCGTGCTGGGCGACTACACGGTTCTGGACCAGATCGGGGCCGGCGGCATGGGGCAGGTTCTGAAGGCCCGACACCGGCGCATGAATCGGGCGGTGGCACTCAAGATGCTCCCGACCAAGGCGATGAAGTCGCCCGAGCTGGTCAAGCGGTTTCGCCGGGAGGTCCAGGCGGCGGCAAGGCTGCTGCACCCGAACATCGTCGCCGCGTTCGACGCCGGGGAGCACGACGGCATCCACTTCCTCGTGATGGAGCACGTCGAGGGGAAGGATCTGGCCGTCGTCCTGGTCGAGCGAGGGCCGCTGCCCGTCGAACAGGCCGTCGAGTGCATCATCCAGGCGGCCCGAGGCTTGGAATATGCCCACGCCCAGGGCATCCTCCACCGCGACGTCAAGCCGGGCAACCTCCTCCTGGACCGGAAAGGCACCGTCAAGATCCTCGACATGGGCCTGGCGCGGATCGGGGACCCGGGAGAGAGCGACCAGACCGACAGCCTGACCTCGACCGGCCAGGTGATGGGCACGTACGACTACATGGCCCCGGAGCAGGCCGAAGACGCCCATCACGTCGACGGCCGGGCCGACGTCTACTCCCTGGGCTGCACGCTCTATCGAATCCTGACCGGCAGAAATGCCTACCAGGCCGACACGGTCATCCAGGTCCTCCTGGCCCATCGCGATGCCCCCATCCCCTCGCTCCGCGATGCCCGTGCCGACGTTCCGGCGGATCTGGACGCGGTCTTCCAGAAGATGATCGCCAAGCGGCCCGAAGACCGCTACCAGTCGATGACCGAGGTGATCGCCGCCCTGGAAGCCTGCGTAGCGGTCGAGAAACGCCAGCCGGTCGCGGCACGCCCTCTGAGCGACCACGCCCTCTCGTCGTTCCTCGAACACCTTGGCGAGGACGCCGCTCCCCCCAAGCAGCACGACACGCCGGCTCGGGAAGAAACGATCGAGGCTCACGGGGAGCAGGAGACCCACAGGGCGAGTTGGAAGGGCCTGATCCCGCCCCAATTGCGGAGGTTGACGCCGTCGGGTCGGCGTCTGCTGTGGACGTACGTAGCCCTCGGCGGCGCGTTGATGCTGCTTCTCGTCCTTCTCGGCGTCGTCTTGATGATCCGGACCCCGGCCGGCACCCTGGTCGTGACAATCAACGAGCCGGGAGCAACCGTCGAGGTCGACGACCGCCGAGTCACGCTCACCACAACCGGCGACCCGGAGCCGATCGAGATCCGCATCGACGAGGGCCAGCACACGCTCAAGGTAACCAAGGGCGGGTTCCAGACGTACACCGACGCGTTCACGATCAAGTCCGGCGACACGTGGGAGACCTCCGTGGAGCTGAAACGCCCGGAAACGGCGCCCGAGCCCAAGGCCGCTAAGCCGCCGCCGAAGCCCGAGGTCGTTCAGGAATCTGCCCCCACTGCACCGACCGAACCTGCCGCACACGCGCCGCAAGTGACCGAGCGTGCCGCCCCGCCGGAGCGCGGGCTCGGCGGCATCCTGCCCCGCCCCGGGGAGTTGCCAGGGCTCGGGCGTTGGCAAGTGGAGACGGTTGGCCCCGGCATGGGTGCCGCCGTCTGGAGCCCTGACGGCAGCTCACTCGCCTTCGGATCACCGACGGGAAACATCAAGATCTACGATGCCACATCGTTGCAGCTTGTGCGAATCATGGCAGGGCATACGCGGTCCGCGTCTCAGGTGGCTTGGAGTCCGGACGGCCGGCGGCTCGCTGCCGGCGGGCTTGACGGTACGATACGGCTCTGGGAGTCGGACGGCACGGCCGGCCCCGTGTTGCGAGGACACACGGATCAGGTTCAAGCAGTGGCCTGGAGTCCGGACGGGAACCAGATCGTCTCCGGCAGTCTCGATGAAACGGTGCGGCTCTGGGATGCCGACGGCGGGTCCGGCCCAGTGCTCAATGGGCATTCCCGGCACGTTGCGTGCGTAGCTTGGAGCCCCGACGGGCAGCAGATTGCCTCGGGCGGCGAAGGCAGGACGATTCGTATTTGGCAGGCCGACGGCAAGCCGGGGCCAGTGCTTCGAGGGCACACGAATTGTGTCAGCTCGGTGGCCTGGAGTCCGGATAGCCGGCGGCTAGCCTCGTCGAGTTGGGATTCCACGATACGGCTTTGGGAGGCCGACGGCACTCCTGGTCCCGTCCTCAAGGGGCATACTGATTGGGTTCACGCGGTGGCGTGGAGTCCGGATGGGAGGCTTCTGGCATCAGGAAGTGCGGACAAGACCGTACGTTTGTGGCAAACCGATGGGACGCCAGGGCCGGTTCTGGATGGCGATTCCGATGGAGTTTGGTCCGTCGCTTGGAGCCCGGACAGTACGCGTCTTGTGTCGTCTGGAGGGGACCTTCGAGTCTGGGACGCAAACGGGACAGGAGGGCCGAAGCTACGAGGACAGCGCGTCGTCCTCTTCCGCGTGGCATGGACCCCCGACGGTACGCGATTGGCCATCGGATGTACTGACGGCACGGTGCGCTTGTGGAGTTCCAACGGCCAGCCGGGGCCGGTGCTCAAGGGCCACACGGAAGATCTCCGATGCGTGGCTTGGAGTCCCGACGGGAAGCGGCTCGCCTCAGGCGATAGCAGCGGGACTGTACGCATTTGGCAAGCCGACGGAACGCCTGGACCCGTGCTCAAGGGCCACACAGATCGGGTGTGGTTCATCACGTGGAGCCCCGACGGCCAGCGGCTTGCTTCGGCGAGCCAAGACCGAACGGTGCGCATTTGGCAAGCGGACGGCGAACCGGGGCCGGTATTGCGGGGGCACTCGACGTTCGTCATCTGCGTGGCATGGAGCCCCGACGGCCAGCAGATCGCGTCCGGAGGCTGGGAAAAGGACATCTGGATATGGGACGCCAACGCCACGACGCGGAAGTCGATCCTCAAAGGACATACCAGTTGCGTCACGTGTTTGGCTTGGAGCCCCGATGGTCAGAGGCTCGCATCCAGCAGCCACGACGGTACTGTGAGATTGTGGGACGTGGACGGCAGCCCGGGACCCGTGCTGCGGGGGCATGTCGGCTCCGTCCCTTCGGTATCGTGGAGCCCCGACGGCCGACGGATTGCGTCATGCGGGTTGGATGGTTGTGTCCGGTTGTGGGACGTCGACGGCTTGCCGGGACCAGTTCTGGAAGGGCACAAGGGCGGGATTTGGTCCGCGGCTTGGAGTCCCACGGGCAGGCAAATCGCCTCCGCCGGCCTGGACGGCATTCTGGTTCTATGGGACGCCGACACAGCTCAACCTGAGCTGATCGGGCTGCCTCTCAAAGGCGGCGGTGGTTTGGCGTTCAACGGAGCTGGCGAGATTGTCCATGGCGACTCAGAAACCGTCGAGAAAGAGCTCGTCTACCTCGTCGAGACGCCCCTCGGCGGGGTGGAGATTCTGAAGCCGTCCGAGTTCCAGAAGCGGGCCGAAGCCGCCAGGTCGTTGCAGCCGCCGGCCCCGGCCGATGCCCCGTTCGGCGAAGCTCAAGCCAAGCGGCATCAGCAAGAGTGGGCCGAGCATCTCGGTGTTCCCGTGGAGATCACCAACTCGATCGGCATGAGACTGGTGCTGATCCCGCCGGGCGAGTTCGACATGGGATCGACCGCGGAGGAGGTCGAACAGTCCCTCGGGGAAGCGAGAAGGGGAGGCTATCCGCAATGGTACGTCGACCTGGTTCCAGGCGAAGCACCGCGACATCGCGTCGAAATCAGCAGACCGCTCTACTTCGGCAAGCACGAAGTCACGGTCGGTCAGTTTCGCAAGTTTGTGGAAGCTACGGGGCACACGACCGACGACGCGTGGAACAACCCTGGCTTCGTGCAGACGGACGAGCATCCGGTGGTGCTCGTCCGCTGGGACGATGCGGTCGCCTTCTGCGAATGGCTCAGTCGCCATACGGGTCGGACGTGCCGCTTGCCAACGGAAGCGGAATGGGAATACGCCTGCCGGGCCGGGTCCACGAGCCGATACAGCTTCGGGACTGACGGAAGCCGGCTCGGGGAGTACGAATGGTGGTGTGCGAACGCCGGGGGAAGCGCACATCCGGTGGGCAAGAAGAAGCCCAACGGCTGGGGTCTCCACGACATGCTCGGAAACGCGTGCGAGTGGTGCCGCGACTGGTATCACCGAGGGTGCTACGCCCAATCCCCTCAGACCGACCCTGCGGGTCCTTCTTCCGGCACCGCCCGCGTGCTGCGTGGTGGCTGTTGGTCCGGCGACGATCCGGACTTCAGCCGCGATGGCACCCGCTGCGCGGGCCGCGGCTTCTACGAGACCCGACACGCCGGTCTCGGCTTCCGCGTCGTGTGCGAAATCGACGGAAGACCTGATCCCGACCGCCAGGCGGCGCAATGGGTGTTGGGGCGTGGGGGAATGCTCAGGCTGTCGGTCAATGGGCTGGTACGAGAAGTGATGGCGATGAACGAGTTGCCGCGTGAGCCGTTCTTCGTTACCTGGATTCACCTGTTTGAGGCCGCATCGGTGGACGATCTGGGCATCAGAAACCTGAACGGCTTGAACAGGCTTGAGTCCGTCAATGTCGGTCACACGGAGGTAACCGATATCGCGCTGCAAGAACTCAAGGGCCTCACCAACCTCACCCAACTCGATCTCACCGGCACCCAAGTCACGGCAGCCGGCGTTACCTCCCTCCAAGCCGCGCTGCCCAAGTGCAAGATCATCACGGATTTCGACCAAGACGGCCAACCGGCCCCGTGACTTCACCCACGGACGGCCAAACACGCTTGGGTAGGTTCGTCTCACTCCGGCCGCATCGCCCGGCGGATCAGCTCGCGGTCGAAGTAGTTGATCGACATCCCGGCGTCGACGACGATCCGCTGGGCGTTGATGCCGCTGGAGCGAGGGCTCAGGAGGAAGGCGACGACGTGGGCCGCCTCTTCGGTGTGCAGGGCCTGTTTGCGGGGGATCACCTGCTCGGCGTAGAGGTACGACTCGACGTAGCCGGGGATGCCGGCCGAGGCGGAGGTCTTCAAGAGGCCCGGGGCGACGGCGTTGAAGCGGACGCGGGAGAAGCCGCTGAACGACTTGGCCAGGAACGCGAGCGACGAGTCCAACGCCGCCTTGATCGGGGCCATGTAGCCGTAGTTCTCGCTGGCCATCTGCGTGGTGGAGATGGAGATCGTGACCACCGAGGCGTCCGGGTCGAGCAGGTCCCGAAAGGCGCGGCAGAGGGCCACCAGCGAGTAGCACGAGATATCGACCGCCTGGAGGAAGGCGGCCTTGGGCGTCTCGTGAAACGGCTTCATTCCGTCGGAGTAGTCGGCGAACGCGATCGAGTGGACCAGGCCGTGGAAGCGATCGTGCGCTCCGGCCACTTCATCGCGGAGCCGGGCGATCTGGTCTTCGCGCTCGACGTCGCAGACGTAGACCGGCGCGTCGCCCAGCAGTTTTGCCACGCTCCGGCGGATCTCGTCGTTCTGCACGACATAGACGCAGCGGGCCCCGGCGTCGGTCAGCACGCGGCCGACGTGGTAGGCCACGCTTTTGCGGTTGGCCACGCCGAAGACGAGGATCTGCTTGTCGGCAAGCTGGAGGAAGTCCATGGGGCAAAGGTCTCCTGAGCGGCGCGGAACGAGAATTCACCACGGAGGCACGGAGGACACGGAGCGAAAGAACAAAGAGGAATACCTGCTCTGTTCTCTTTTCCCTCCGTGTTCTCCGTGCCTTCGTGGTGTCACTATCCCGTGGTACTAGCTTCTCGCCGCCGCGGCGGTGCAGGCGAACTCGAAGCGGACGGCGACCTTGCCTTCGACCGTGGCCTTGGCCTTGAGGAAGAAGACATCGGCGAGGCGTTCGACGAAATCGACCTCCATGCGGATCGTCTGGCCGGGCCGGACCATCCGCTTGAACTTGACGTCGTTCATCCGCGTGGCCACCGGCACTTTGCCTGGCGCTTCGGCCATGAGACGCGAGAGCAGGATCGCCCCGCACTGCATGGAGGCCTCGCACAACAGCACGCCGGGCACGATCGGGGCGCCCGGGAAGTGCCCGGCGAAGAACTCCTCCTCGCCGGAAAAGACCTTCGTACAGACGATGCGGGAGTCGGTCCACTCGACGATCTCGTCGACGAGCAAGAAGGGCTCGCGGTGCGGGATGGCGTCGTAGATCTGTTGTCGGGTCATGGGCTCACCTCGGCACGGGAAGGGGTCTGCGAGGAGTTGTTCATCAAGTGGGCGTCGACGTCGTTGGCCACGATCACGCCGTAGTTGACGGTCCCCAGCCAGCCGGACATGATGATCCCCACGCTCCCGGCGTGGTACAGCCCGGCGATCCGACCGGGCAGGGCGCGGCTGACGGCCAGCCCTTCAAACTTGGTGCCGAAGCTCGCGCCGTCGACGTGCTTGGTGTACCGCTGGAAGGTGAGCGGGGTGGCGCACTCCACGTGATCGAGCTTCCGGCGGACGTCGGGCACGTAGCGGGCGACCGCGTCGAGCGTGTCCCGGATCAGGGCGCGTTTGGCTTCTTCGTACTCCGCCTTGGGAAGGTCGGCCCAGTCGCCGTAGTTGGCGTTGGTGCTGGCGACGATCATCGAGCGATCGCTTCCGGGTCGGCTCTTGGGGTAATAGAAGGAGTACGTGCGGCTGGTGGCGCGGCGGCTGAGCAACAGCTCGGTGCGGAAAGCCGGGGCGGTGGAGCTGAACAAGAGGTCGCCGCAGGCGTCTTCGTCGATCGACTCGCCCGGCCGCAGGGCCATGTAGACCTGCGTGCTGGAGTTGTTCAGGCGCACGGCCCGGGCCTGCTCGACGAAGTCGGGGTCGAACTGCTCCGGGCCGACCAGGTCGAAGATCGTCGCCTTGAGGTTGGCGTTGGAGACGATCGCTCGGGTCTTGATCACACGGCCGCCCACGCTCACCCCTTCGACGCGGCGGCCGGCGACGCGGATCCGCTCGACGTCGCAGCGGGTGCGCACGTCGACGCCGTTTCCGGTCATCTCGTCGCGCATCAGGCCGATCAGCCGGTCGGTCCCGCCCCGGAAGGTGAAGACGCCCTTCGACATGAAGTTGGAGAAGACGATCCCGTACGTCAGCGCGGGGTCTTCCAGCGTCGAGCCGTTGGCGTAGGTGATCGGCTCCATCAGCAGCCGCACCACGTCCTCCCGGCCGGGGAAGAAGCGATGGAAGAGCTGGCCGGTGGTCGCGGATTGGTCGTCGTAGTGGTTCATCTTTCGGGCGGCGTCGAAGAACGCGTCGACGGAGGCGGGGGGCACCTGGAACCGGGTGGTCAGCAGCCGCGTGAAGTCGTCGCGCTCGTAGCTGGTGGAGAGCGAGAACATCGGGTTGTCGAAGCGGATGTTCTTGATCTGCACGATGCTGTCGGCGATCCGGCGGTTCCAGTAGCGGCGGCAGCTTTTCACCATGCCGAACGGGAAGCCGTGGAGCGAGACGTCGAAGATGTGCCCGCCGCGGCGCCGGAACCAGGTCGCCAGCCCGCCCAGCTTCGAGTGCTGCTCCAACAGCAGCACGGAATGCCCGGCCCGGGCCAGCGTGTTGGCGGCGGTCAATCCGGCCAGTCCGGAGCCGATGACGATCACGTCGTAGGAGTCACGCGCGTTTTTCAGGGGGTCGGTGGGCATGGGAAAGCAATTGGGTTAACTCGACGTACGGTACGAAGGACGGCCTCCAAAACGGCAAGCCACATCCGGCATTCATCATTCATCACTCATCATTCATCCTTTCAGCAAGTGCCGATTCGCCATGGTAATCCCGCTGGTCATCGAGCCGACGATCCCCACGAGCCCCTGGTCGGTGCCGCAGACGAACAGGTTGCTCAGGTGGGTGGTGCCGTCGTAGCGTTTGTCGGGCATGCCGTAGACCGCGCCGTTCTCGTGGCCGGTGTAGCGGCGGATGGTCGTGGGGGTGAACACGTCGGTCTCCACCACCGAGCCGCGGAAGTCGGGCACGAACCGGACCACGGACTCCACCACCGAATCGTACGCGAGTCGCTTGGCCTCTCGGTACGAGGGCCCGTCGAGGGCGGCCCAGCGGTCGTAGTTGGCCAGGGCGGTGATCCGCACGATCCCCTCGCCCAGCGGCTCGCGGTAGCGGAAGTTGTTGGGCGAGCAGATCACGCCGCTCCGCAGATCGACCAGCCCGTCCGGCTTCTCGTAGTGGAACTCGTCAGAATCGTTGAAGAAGACGATCGTCCGATCGAGTCCCAGCTCTTGGGGCGGGGCGTCGAGGAAGGAGATCGACTCGACGAACGACAACTGCCCGGCCTCTTCCGGCACGGCGCCGCGACGATCGTCGCACAGTCGCATGGTCTCGATCCAGCCGGCCGAGGAGAGGATATGCCGGGCGTAAAGCTCGGTGCCGTCGTCGAGCACCACGCCCTCCGCCGCGCCGTCGCTGACCGCGATCCGGCTCACGCCCGAGCGCAGCCGCAGCTCGCCGCCGAGCGACTGGAATCGCTCGACGAGCTTGTCGAGGATCAGCCGCACTCCGGCGAAGGGCCGGGCGAAGCCCTCCAGGTAGATCGAGCGAAACATGATCGAGAACTGGGCGAGGTCCATGTCGTGCTGCCGGGCGCCGCCGTAATACAGCAGCGGACAGAAGAGCATCTCCACCAGAAGCGGATCGTCGATGAATCGGCTGACCATCCCGCGGGCTGAGCGGCGGGAACCGGCTTGCGTATATTGGTCGTAGTCGGGCAGTTCGGCAAGAAGCCGCCGGAAGTTCTCCTTCTGCCGGGGAAAGTGCCGGTTCACCTCCGACGCGAGCAGCTCGAAGTCGTTGCTGAAATCGAGCGAGACGCCGGGAAATCGGATGGTCGAGCCTGTCTGGGGCGAAAGATCGAAATCCTCCCGGCGGAATCGCAACTGGCGGAGCAGCCGGGACAGGGGAGCGTGCTTGGCGCCCCGGGGGACGTAGTTGGTCACGGCGTGGAGCCCGACGTCCAAGAGCCGCCCGTTCTGCCGGTAGTAGGAATTGAGCCCCCCGACGGCGCTGTGCCGCTCGAGGATGCAGACGCGCTTGTCGAAATGCGCCAAACGGATTCCGGCCGCCAGGCCCGACATGCCGGCGCCGATGATGATCGTGTCGTACATGGCCGTGCCGGGTTGCTCGTTGCGCATGACTCCCGGGGCGCCGCTTGTCGCCGAGCCGCGCCTCGTCCCCGAAACGGCGGCAAACGACGGCCCCGCGGGGCAGCGGCCCGCAAGCGTTCGAGGGGTTCCTCCGTCGGCGCGCGGCCTCCCGGGAAAGCACCTCCGCCCTCCGGAGAGCTACCTCGGTTGAATATCACGCATCCGCGGCTCGAGGTATTTCACCGTGCTCTGCATGCTGACCAGTTCGGGGTAATCCTCTTCGGGGATTTGGATTCGATACCGCTTGCGGAGCTCCATCACGATGTCGAGGAAATCCATGCTGTCCAGCTCCAGTTGGTCGCGGAACGGAATCTCCTCTTTGAGCTTCGTGAGGTCTTCGTCGGGGGCGATGTCGGAAAGGATATCGACGACCGCTTCTCTAATTTCGGCACCAGTCATGCCCTACACTCCACCTCCTGCTCAGATCCTTCTGACGATCACTACGGAATTGATGCCAAGCACTCTGGTCTCAGCGGCCATCGGCCGGCGTGGTGCTCAGATTCTTCTGACGATCACGACTGAGTTGATGCCAAGCATACCAAACGAGTTGTTCAGGATCACGTCCACTTTGTCCGCCGGGCGAGGCTCGTTCGCCACCAGCCCCGGCAGCTCGCACTCGGGATCGGTGCGGTCGAGGTTGATCGTGGGGTGGCAGACGCGGTCGGTGAAGGCGGGCAGGTTGCCCGCCATCTCCAAGGCCCCGGCCGCCCCCATGGCGTGACCGATGTAGCTCTTCGTGTTGTTGAACAGCGTGTGGCCGCTGCCGTCCCATACGCTCCGAAGCGCCAGGGTCTCCTGGACGTCGCCCGTGGAGGTCCCCGTCGCGTGCGTGCTCACGATGTCGACGTCTTCCGGGTTGAGCCGGGCCCGCCGAAGCGCCTTGCAGACGCACTCGGCCTGCCGCTCCGCGTGGGGCACGACGAAATCGTGCGCGTCGCTGTTCATCGCGTAGCCGACCACCTCGCCGTAGATTCTCGCGTCCCGGGCGCGGGCGTGGGAGAGCCGCTCCAACACGAACAGGCAGCCCCCTTCGGCCACGACGATCCCCGTGCGGTCTGCGTCGAAGGGACGGGAGGCCTTCGTGGGGTCCTCATGGCGAGCCAGTGCGCCCTGGCTGTGAAAGCTGGCGAAAATCCCGAACGTGTGGATGCTCTCCGACACGCCGCCGCACAGGGCCACGTCGCACTCCCCGAGCTGGAGCATCTGCACGCCTTGGACCAACCCCGCGTTCCCCGCCGCGCAAGCCGCCCCCAGGGTGTAGTGCGGGCCGGTGGTTCCCAGGTTCAGCGTGATCTCTCCGGCCGGGTTGTTGGCGACCGTTCGGGCGTTGTGGTGGTGCGACCAGTACTGGGTGTCGTAATCGTAGCCCTTCAGAGAATAAATCTCGTTTTCGGTCTCCACGTTCCCGTGCTCGGTCACGCCGACGTAGACGCCCACGGTCGACTTGTCCAGGTTCTCCCAATCGAGCCCCGAATCGGCGACCGCTTCGTGTGCACAGTAGATGGCGATGCTGCCGGCCCGGGTGCCCCGCCGGACCTCCTTGCGACGCTGATATCGCAGATGGTCGAACCGGCAGATTCCGGCCAGGGTGGGGCCGAAGTAGCGGACCTCATACTCCGTCACGCCGCTGCGGCCCGCCAGCAGATTCCGGCGGAACTCCGCCAGGTTATTGCCGTTCGGAGCCGTCAGCCCGACGCCCGTGATAACGACCCTATCGCGATTTCGCGGTTCAGCACTCATCCGGTGTAACGCGCCCGTTCAGCACTCGCTCACCCGGATTATTCACCAACCCCGTAGCGCAGGCTTCCAGCCTGCGAAATCGGCAAGCCAGGCAAGATGCCTGTGCTACGAACCATGAATAATCCGGCCTAACACATCCCAAGCCTATGACAGTACCCGTTTGTGACGCGGTTGGCAAGCGGCTCCTCGCCCTGGCCACCGCACCAGGGGGAACGGTGGCGGAAGAAATCGGGGGAGAGGCAGACGTCCGGGATGCGGTCAAGCGGCCGAGATCGTGGGACAGTGTGTCGAATGCACGAATTGTACGGCCTGCCAGTTGCCGCGGCACGCTCGACACCCCCCTACTTCTGACGGGCCAGGTCTCGTGCCAGGCGCCGCATCCCTTCTTCCGTGGATACGGTAGGCCGGTATTCGAAATCCCGACGGGCGCGGCTGATGTCGAAGTAGTGGGAGGTGGACAGTTGGGCCGCCAAGAAGCGGGTCATGGGCGGATCGCCTTGGAAACGCAGAAGCCCGTAGAGGCCCTCAAACAGCCCGCCGAGCATCCAGGCGGCGGGGAAGGAGAGCGACTTGCGGATCGGGGGCAGATCGGCCATGGCCAGGATCTGGTTGATCCAGTCCCAGCAGTTGACCGGCTCTCCCTGGCTGATGAAGTACGCCTGTCCGGCCACCGGAGAGCCCGGCTCCAGGGCGTCGGCGGCCTGGAGGTGGGCGGCCGCCGCGTTCTCCACGTAGACGGTGTCGATCCGGTTCGTCCCGTCCGCGATGCGGCGGAGCCTGCCTGAGCGGGCCTGGGCCAGCAGGCGAGGGATCAGATGGGGGTCCCGCAGACCCCAGATCAGGTGTGGGCGCAGGGCACACGTCAACAAGCCCCCGCTGCCGTTGGCTTCGAGCACGTGCCTCTCGGCCAGGGCCTTGCTCCGCGGATAAGGGGCCAGAAAGCGGCGGGGATACGGGACCGATTCGTCCACGCCCTCCTGGTCGGTCCCGTCGAAAATGACACTGGGACTACTCGTGAACACCAACCGGCCTACCCCGTGGACCCGGCAGCCCTCAACCACGTGGTAGGTCCCCAGCGTGTTGATCCCGTAGTAGTCTCTCCACCGGCCTCCCATCCCCACGACTCCGCCGACGTGGAACACCACGTCCATCCCGCGGCATGCCGCCACGGTTGCCTCACGATCCCGGAGATCCCCGCAGACGGTCTCCACGCCCAGTGCGTCGAGCTCGGCATGACTCCTGCGGCAAAACGCCCGGACTCGGTCCCCGCGAGCGACGAGCCTCTCGACGATGTATAGTCCGAGGAATCCCCCGGCCCCGGTGACCAGTGCGTTCACGGAAGTGTGCTCAGGAGTGTCGAGTGGCGGCGGCTACCTTTTCGCCCGTTCCGGGGCGCGATCGGCCCGGTTCCCCTTCTCTTGCCGTCGCAGGAGCTTCTCGCGGTCTTACGGGAGCTTCGGGTCGGCGGCGAAGCCGGAGCCGCTTTCTCCGTCACTGCTCGGCTCGTTGGTTACGCCGGGGATGGGGATCGGGCCGCCATCGTGCGCGGATGCCGTCGCTTGGGCTTCACCCGCCTTCTGGGCCCCTCGCCTCCCAGCAGCACGTTCCGCGGCCGAGTCCGACGCCTCGCCAAGTCCGGACTCCTGCGATGCATGCGCCACAGCGATCATAGAGATGGGAATTTGGAACTTCAAGGAGCCCTGTTCACCAAAGGCCCTTGCCGGCAACTGAAGCCGCAAGAGCGCGGCACTCTTGGCGGGCCTCTCAAACACGAGCATGTCCACCGCCACTCCCCCTGGAGAGAGGACCGCTCCCCCCTCGGTTTCCCCGTCGAGCCCCGACCGTTGATCGACGAAAGACTCGAGGGAATATCGCTTGTCCTGGTCATCGACCAGCGTGACGCCTGCGCCCACGACGTTCCAACTGCGATATTCCCGCCTATCGGATTTCCCCTTGTTCCACAGCTCGAGTTTCAGACACAGGTAGTCTTCGGTGCCTCTGGCCGCCTTTCCGGATGCTTGGCTCGTCAATCGAGGACGAGCGATCTGGGCAGACGCGATCTTCACGACTACTTCCCCGCACTCGACCGACGACGTGGAGGCGTCGGTCCACGCGTCGGCGGCGGAGCTTTCAGACGGGGAGCTGCCGGGGCTCTCGGGCCCCGTTCCCCCAAGGTATTCGTCGAGCCCCGGGATCACGACTTCCTCGTGTTCCGCTTCAACATCCTGGGAGGCCTTGTCCGCGGCCTTGGGGGCCTTGGAGGCCGTCGTCGCCCCCTTGCCTGAGAGAATCACCGCGGCGGTCACGGCTGCCAGAGCCATCAGGACCATGATGCCCCCAACAATCACGGCCTCCTTCTTGCGGCGCCTTCGGGAGCCGGTAGCGGACCCTTGTTGTCGCCCCGCGTAGCGCGCCATGAGGATGTCCTGCCCTGTCTCGATCGCGAACGGGCCGGGCAACGACGCCGCGGAAGCCGGCGGCGCGGGCGTTGCCCCGACCGCTTGAGCCACCGGGATTCCCGGCTGCGCGGTGCCGGGGAGGCTCGCAGTTGGGGCGGCAGCCGGCTTCGTTCCCGTCGCCAGCCTCGCTTCCGCTGCCGGTTTCGTCTCCCCGTCAGGCCTACCCCCCGACGCAGCCGGGGGCCTTTCAAGCTGCTCGGCGACGGGCAGGCGGCTGGGCGGCGGTTGCTCCACCGAAGGTCCGCCCGCAGGCAACAACCCCCGCACGCTGCTCGCTGGGACCCAGCGCCCGTCGCTTCCCAATCGTACCGGGTCGTACGGCGAGATCTGGCCCTTGTCGGCCATCGCCTTGAGCTGTCGGGGCGCGAGAGGTCCCACCTCTTTGTTGGCGACTTTGAGATACCACCCACTCTCCATCGCGGCCCCCGCAACTGAAATCACCCCGCTCAAGGCACATCGTGCGAGGTGTGACGACCTGCTATACCGCTCACGGCCAAGTTTGTCCGTTTTGGGCGACGTCACACTAACCCGAAGCGCAAGCGAGGTAGTAGGTTGCGTCCCTCGCTTGCGCTTCGGGTTGGTGTCAGTCTTGGCCGTGAGCGGTATATCTCAAGTGTAGCTCTTCTGAGCCGTCCGCACCAGCGAACGGGAAGAGGAGCGAGGCTTGGTGGGGCAGTTGCAGCTCCGCAGGGGGGGGCGAGTGGGTCCGTGCTTTGTAGCTGCGGAGCGCCTATCGCTTCCGTCCAAGCTGTTCCGCCGCCCAGACCGCCAGCTTCTCCCGGAATATCTTGGCGTTGTGGCGGATGTCGACCGGGAAAGCCGGATGGAGCAGGAAGTCTTGGATGCCCGCGGTCAGCCGGTTGGACTCGCCGATTCGGCGGACCTCCCCGATCAGGGCGTCGCGGGCCGCCTTGCCCCGGGGCATGCGGCCTCGGACCGGTTCCAGGACCGCCACGCCGCGCTGCTGTCCCGGCGGGCCCACGCCAACGACCGCGCTGCGGAAGACGTGCGGGTGGCGGTTGAAGATCGCCTCGCAACGGACCGGGTAGATCGGCCCATCGGCCGTCAGCACGCGATGTGCCAGACGCCCGCAGTACCAGAACCGGCCCTGCTCGTCGAGGTACCCGACGTCACCCATCCGGTGCCAGACCGCGTCTCCGTCACGGATCTTGCCCCGCTGGTTGGCCTCAGGGCGGTTGACGTACTGCCGGGTGACCTGGGGGCCGCGGACGATCAGCTCCCCGATCTCGCCGCACGGCAGCTCCTCGGCCTCATCCAGCCCGCCGATCGGGCCATCGACGATCCGCACCACCTTCCACTCGATCCCGGAGAACTTCCGGCCCACGCACACGCCGGCCCCCGTCCCCGTCCTTGCGGCGGGCTTTCCAAGGACCTCGCTGGCGGCGATCGAAGCCACGGGCAGGGCCTCGGTGGCCCCGTAAGGCGTGTGAACGTCGCCTTCCGGATGGATGCACGCTTTCATCCGCTCCAGCACGTCGGCCGGAATCGGGGCGCCAGCGGATAAGACGCGACGTACAGAGCGCAGCTCGACCCCGTGCTCCCGGCAGTAGCGACCCACGCGGTTCCAGACCGCAGGGGAGCCGAATGCCTGGGTAACCTTCCAGTCGTCGATCGCCTCGATGACGTTCCGCGGGTCCACCGTGGCCGGCCGGGAGGGGTCCATGTCGGGGATCACGGCCGTCACACCCATCGCGCAGTTGAACAGCCCGAACATCGGGAAGCACGGCAGATCGATCCCCCCCGGCTCAATCCCGTAGAAATCGCGGATCTGGCTCACCTGGGCATCGAAGTTGCCGTGGGTGAAGAGGACTCCCTTGGCGGGCCCCGTGCTGCCGGTGGTGAAGATGATCGCCGCCGGATCGTCGGCCGTGGTGAGGGCCGGCTCGGCACCGTGATGCGGCTGGGCGCGAAGCTGATCCAACGTCACCCCGCCCCAAAACCAGCGCCGGCCCACCGTCACGTTGAAGCGCGCCTTGGGAAACCGCCGCCGGACGAGCGTCCGCACCGCATGCACCACGGGAATGGCCACAAACCCATCCGGCTCGGCCTCGGCGAGGCACCCGATCAAGCTCCGCCGACCCATCCCGGGGTCGATCAGGATCACCACGACCCCGGCCTTGAGCAACGCGAACACCAGGGAGATGAAATCGATCCCCGGCCGGACCAACAGCGCCAGTCGCGTCCCCGGCCCCGCGCCCAGGCCCCGCAGCCCTTGGGCGATCCGGTCGCTATCTTGATCCAGCTCCCGGAACGTGACTCGCCGATACTGTCGCTTCCGTCCCGGCCCGTAGCCCAGCGGCTCGACCACCGCAATCGCGTCGGGCATCGCTTGGGCCATCGCCGTCAAGCGGCCCGCAACGTTGACCGAGCTGGGCATCGTGGAACTGGCAGTCACCTAAGCCTCGACTGGCTGAAAACTCGCGCGGTTCCTGCCACGACGCCCACTCGCGCCGGGCAATTGCCCGAAATCATACGGCACCTCGCCATCCCGGGCCAGGAGGGCCGCACGACCATCCCTCGCCGTCTCCACGCGCGTCCCCCGCTCACACATCCGTCATTCATCCTTCATCCTTCATCAATCCCTCCCGACCCCGTTTGACGAGCCGCCCGGCAAGCCGTAAAAAGGTATCTGGCCCGCACTCACCGGCTTCCGATGAGGGGCCCCCACAATGGGGAACCGCGAACCTGGTCAGAGGCGAAAGTCAGCAGCCATAAGCGGGGTACTCATGTGTGGTGGGCCTCTCGTCGGGTGCCGGAAGGCGCGGCCTTCCCGGGCCAGGGAGCGCGTTGAGACGGCGCTCTCGGGCCCGATGGGTCAAGCCGTTCCGCGGAAAACGTCCCTTGCGGCCAGTTTTCTGTCAATCCTTCCCTTGTGAGTTGGGTGCCACTGGCGTCTCGCCAGTGCATCTACGGAAACACGGGCAAGATGCCCGTGCCACCCACAAGCCAACGGTTGACACATCACTGGGACCGTGGCCCCGTGAGAGTCCGGGCACGGTCACGCCGTGCTCGTCCGATGCGTTTCGACCGTCCCTTCCCAGATCGGCGCTGAGACCGCATGCCGGATTCCTCTCCCAACTCGACCCAAGTCGCCGACGCATCGCCGGGCCAATACACCGTGATCGCCCGACGGTATCGTCCGCAGCTCTTTGAGCACCTCATCGGCCAGGAGCACGTTGCCCGGGCCTTGATGAATGCCATCACCACCAAACGGGTGGGCCATGCGTACCTGTTCACGGGCGCGCGAGGCGTGGGCAAGACCTCCACGGCCCGAATCCTGGCCAAGGCCCTCAATTGCCAAACCAATGGGCCGAGCCCCAGTCCGTGCAACGAGTGCGACATCTGCCGGAGCATCACCTACGGGGACGACGTCGACGTGCTGGAGATCGACGGGGCAAGTAACCGCGGCATCGACGAGATCCGCCAGCTCAGGCAGAACGTCAACGTCCGGCCGAGTCGCGCGCGGTTCAAGGTCTACATCATCGACGAAGTCCACATGCTCACCCGGGAAGCCTTCAACGCCCTGTTGAAGACCCTGGAAGAGCCGCCGGAGCACGTGAAGTTCATCTTCTGCACGACCGAACCGACCAAGGTCCCGGTCACGATCCTCTCCAGGTGCCAGCGGTTCGATTTCGCCGGGGTGCGGCGAGAATCGATCGCCGAGTGCTTGCGGAGAGTGGTCGAGGCGGAGGGGGTCTCTGCGGAGCCGGAGGCCCTCGATCTGCTTGCCCGACGGGCGGCCGGATCGATTCGCGATGGACAGTCGCTTCTGGAGCAGCTCCTGGCATTCGCGCCGGAGCGGATCACCGTGGCCGACGTGCATGGGATGCTCGGCTCGGCGGGCGAGGAGCGTTTGGCCGGGTTGGTCGGGCACCTGGTGGATCGCGATGCGGCGGCGGCCCTGGCGGACCTCGAGGCGGCCGTGCACGAGGGAGTCGACATCGCCCAACTGCTCGAACAGCTCTTCGGCTACTTCCGCGATTGCATGGCCGCGGCGGTCGGCTGCCCGGCCGAGACGTTCCTGTACGCTTCGCCGACCGGCAAGGGCGAGGTCGAGCGGGTGGCCGAGCGGCTGGGGCTCCAGACGGTGTTGGCCGCGATGCAGATCCTCGAGCAGACCCTATCGCGACTTCGCTTCACCACCCAAGGTCGGATCGTGGCGGAACTGGCCCTGGTGCGGATCGCCAGCCTCGAAGAGCTGGACGAACTGCCCGTACTCATTGCCCAGTTGAAGGGCGGAAGTCCGCCTGGAGCGGCGGGGTCGGGCAGCGCCTCGCCGATCGCCGGGCAATTGGGCCGTCCAGCGCGTCCGAAAGGGCCAGGCCCACCTCCAAAAAGTGATCATTCTGCGGAAACCGGCCGTTCGGAAGGACCCTCGGCCGCCCGCGAGGTCGGCGAGAAGACCGTCCTGACCCCGGAGAATGCGGCCCAGGTGTGGAACGAAGCCCTGTCGCGGGTATCCGGACTCGGCGCCCCGCACGCGAAGGACTACGCCCGGATAGCAATTTCTGCGCCAAACCGTCTGGTAATTAGCTTCCGATCGGCGTATACTTTCTCGAAGTCGGTTTGCGAGCGCCCCGATCAAGTGGCCAAGTTCGAACAGGCCCTGGCCGATCTGACCGGACAGCCCGTTCGGGTGGAGTTCGCCCTGCTGGAAGAGGAGGCGGACCCGGCGGAAGACGGGCCTGCCTCGCCAGCCGTCTCCCCTCGGCAACGGAGGATCGAGGCTCTTCGTCACCCGATGATCCGTCGGGCGATCGAGCTGTTCGACGCCAAGCCCATCGAGTAGATGAGCCGTCGGCAACGAGTCGACCGCCGCGGTCGTCCGCCCGGCAACCTGGTACTCCAACCGCGGTTGGTCGCAAGACAACCAGACAGGAGCCGAAC
>DATKZH010000568.1:0-49968 GCA_035528065.1 Thermoguttaceae bacterium
CACGCAAGACTCGCTCCCGGCTGCTGGTCAGGCTTTGCCGGACGGGACTTCCACCCGCAAAGGCTCCGCTGAAAGGTTTCCGTCTCAACTTCCCATAGACATCCCCCTTTCCCGAGCTTCTTGGCGCAATGAATGCTTACCTTTCGATCCGCCCTCGAATCGCCTCACGTAACGCTGCTCGCCGAGAATGAAGTGGCGGTCGAAATTCACGCCGTCGCGCGAGGTCGAGAGCACCAGCGGAATGCGGTCGATGCCGATTGGATTGTTGGCGCAGTAGAACCGCCCGTCGGGCAACCGGCCAAAATGAAATTTCGCGTCGGTGTTGCTGAAATCGGTCGGGCGCGGCGCGCTCCAGGTCACGCCGTTGTCGGTGCTGGAAGTTTCCCAGAGGCTCCACAGCTCCTTGGCGGGCCCCGGCAGCCCGATATTGGCGGCGCGCAGCAACATGTGCAGCGCCTTGTCGTCGGTTTGATGCAACGAAGCTTCGCAGACATTCCCGCGCCATTTCATTTGTTTGGCCAGATCCCAGAACGTCGACGGATTGTCTTGGAACGTTTTCATGCTCGACGGATAAATGCCGGTCATGCGCCAACCGGTCAGGCCCGATGGATCGTCGGTGTAGGGAAACGCGGTGTTGCCGGCGATGATCAAACGGCCGGTCGCCGTGGCCTGCGGCCCGTGGTTCGGGCAAACCGGCACGTGAAGGTCGCGGACTTCGCTCCAGCGCCTGCCGTCGGTGCTAGTTCGCGCGAGCAGACGGGTTGATTTGCGGTCAATCGAGTAATCGCCGGCGTAGGCGACGAGCGTGCCGTTGTGCTGGTGAAAGCCTGCGGCCGTGAGGACTCGCAAACGGCCATCCGGTTCGATGTCGGGTTGAAACAGGATGCGCGGCTGAATCCAGCCCTTCTCGTTTCGATAGGCATACATGACGCGCTGGCCCGGGCTGTCTTCGTCCCGCTGCGAACTGGACCAGATGGCGAAAAGTTCGCCCTTGAAGGCGGTGATGGACTGGTGATGCGCGTATTTCCAATCGGTTTCCCTTGGCTCGAAGAGCATCACGCCCTCGACCGGTGGCCGTGAGACTTTTGGAAGCGCCACCGGGCGGCCGTCTTTCCACACGGCATGATTGCTGATCGCTGCCAGGGTGTTTGCAGCAGCCGGTGCGTCTGCCGCGTGCGAGGTTGCCGCGCAACAAACGGCGGCGACACAAAGGATCGCGATGTAGTCAGGTTTCATGGGCTTTTGCTTTCAATTGAATCAAGGCCGATATGGCAGCATGGCATCCGAGTCCGTCCGGAACGGACGCAAAGGAAGGCCCGCCTCGTTCTCAAAATGGGGACAGTCCCGAATGGCACTGTTGACCGGGTTCTGCGCAAAACGTCCGTTGACGGAAAACGCGGACAGTCACCCATTTTCAATGGGCAGCGAACCAGAAATAGGTGACTGTCCCTCCTTTCACCCCGAGCACCAGGCGAAATCGGTCTGGCAGTCTCTTGGCTTGGTGATAGAATGACATCAGACCCTCCTTGGCTTGAAGGCCCCCAGGCCGCACAAGGAAGGTCTCACGCAACGGGAATGATAACGCCAAGGAAGGTCCCGTTGGAAGATCAATCTGACTGCGTTACCTCAGGCCGCACCCCTGCCGCCCGCCGACCAACGGCCGAAAACCTCGGATGCGTGCCCCCGTTCCCGCTCCACCCAAATCGTCCCGAAAAACCACGGCAGTGCCATTCGAGACAGTGTCTTGCCAGAGGGCGTGACGATTCAATAGCCCGAGGACCGTCGAACCGATTCCAGTTCGGCGGCGGCATAGGCACGGCGTTTATCCTGGAAGTAGCCGTATTCGGCCTTTTCGGCGTCGGTCCAGGTGTTGTGCTGCGTGTAAGAGCCGCAGAAGGGGACAAGCAGGTCGAGCCAACAGGCGAAGGTGCGCTTTTCGTTCTCGCTGACCTGAACGTCGTAGTGGTCGGGTTCAAAGTAACCCATGATTCGGCTCTTGCACGCGCCCGTGTGGTACGGCGGGAGCATCACGGCGCGGCTGCGGGGTTTCAGCCACGTCATCCACGGGTTCTGATCGGGATTGCCCGAGGTGGTGATCGTGACGTACGACTGCGTGTAGGCGCGTTTGGGATCCACGTGGCCTGCGCCAATCAGCGTTATGCTCTCCGGATTCGCCACCTCTCCGGTCAGGCTGATCTTGCTCTCCCCGATTTTCGCAGCATTGTGGCAGCCAACGCAGTGCCTATCGAAGATGGGCTGGATTTCCTGGACGTAGCTGAAACCGTCGACCGGCGCGTCGGCGTCGAGCGGGCGCGGAGCGTTGACCCCGAGGTAGTTCTCGACACTGTCGAGCCACGACTCCGACGCCAGCCGACTGACCAGCGGATGCACCTTGCCCGCAAACGGCTTGAGCTCCTGGGGGGGCTTGGAGAGCGCGAGCGTGGTCTTCAGGGGAGTCGCCGGCTGGGCGCCCGCGTCCGTCTTGTTTTCGTGGCAGCCAATGCAGGAGAGACGCTCGCCGTTCTGGAGCGTCGACCAGCTACGCATCGACTGGATCGTGTAGCCCTTGGCGTCGAGCACCTGGAAGTAGACCGGGGCGTGGGCGGGCACCTCGAAGCTGCAACTGCCGTCGGCCTCGACGTCGACCTCGCCGAGCACGTGCTTGACGTCCCAACTGCCGCTGTTCAGCGAGATCGGCGTCTGGCAGAGCCCGGTCTCGCACTCACCCCCGTTCTGCCCGTAGCCCATGCGGGCGACGCGGTACTCCAGCGCGACGACCCGCAGCTTTTTCGCCGTGCCCCGAGGGATGCCGGCGAGCCCCGGGCCTTGATAGACGTCCTGCACGGTGTAGACCCCGTTGTTCTCGCGCGGGCGCACGAGCGACGCTCGCATGGGGGGCGGTGTGCGGGCCATCACGGGAATCACCTGCCCCGTGCCTTGCCAGTCGTCGAACGCCAGCAGCTCGCGCACGCCATCGGGCTTCATGTAATAGACGCCCAGGGGAGGATTGAAAGGGCCGTACGGAGGCAGATACCCCTCCGGGCAGAACGAACACAGGTAGTTCTCCTCGTCGAACGCATAGGGATGCGAGTACTGCGGGCCGAACTGTCCGAAAACGTCGATCTTCAGGTCGAGGTAGGGCCTGGCCGGATCGGGCGGCTCGGGCCGGATGACGTCGGCGGACTCGCGCCCGGGGGCCCCGTTGAGCTTCGTGTTCACCAGTTCGATCCCCCGGCCCGCCTGGAGCCCTTGGCAGCGGTCGATCAGACCGAGCTTCCCCTTGTAGATCGAGTGGTGCCCGGCGATCAGGGCGATCGCCTTCTGCGACCCCGGGATGCCTCGCGCGTGGATGATCGCCGCCGGGAACATGCTGTTGTTCCCGTAGTACTCCATCTGGGCCGTGCCGTCCGCGTTCATCGCAATGAGCGGATGGTTGAACAGGGCGCTGCGGTCGTTGTACTCCCAGCGGGTGAAAACGACACGGCCGTCCTCCAATACCTGGGGATTGTTCGTCATGAGCTGGTCGAACGTCAGGCGGCGGATATTGCCGCCGTCGGCATCGCAGCAATAGATGTTCCCGCCCGCGCGGTACCAGCAGTCGCTGATATGCACGTCGCGCGTCGAGGTGAAGACGATGCGGCCGTCGGGCAGAAACGCCGGCTCGCAGTCGGCGACCGGCAGGGGTTTGCCGTCTTTGAGAATGGGGAAGGTGATCTGCCTCACCCGGCGCGTCGCCATGTCCATCGTGTAGAGGTAGTAGGAGTCGGTCTCGAAATCGTCGCGCATGGAGAAGACCAGCGTTCGGGCGTCGCACGAGAGGTTCGGATAGCAGATGGCCCCTTCCGGCTTCTCGAGCAGCACCTCGTGCTGGACCGTACCGTCCTCCAGCAGGGTTCCCATGCAGAGTTGTCCGCCCTTCTTGAAAGCGGGGGTGTAGTCGCGGATCTGTTCGTCGGGAATGTCGTATTTCCCGGCAAGCCCCTGCATGCATCCGAAAACAAAGTGCTTGGCATAGATGAACTGCGTGGCCCTCGCTCGGACAACCTCGAGCCGCGCCCTGCGCCGCGCGGCGCAGGCGTCGAGATACAGCGAGCGCCAGCGCGGATCGCATGCCGGCACCTTTTCGCCGGCAAGCCGATCCAGCCGCTGCCGAAGCTCGTCGAGCGCGGGATCGTCATCGGGAACCCGCTCCAGAACCTTCTGCACCATGGCGTTCTCGTTTTCCGCGCCGTCATCCGACGTGAAGACGCGGGCGACGTCGAGCCCCGCGTCCTGATAGAGCCAGTCGCGCTGGAGGCGGTGGCGCGGGAAGGCGACCCCGGGCGGGTTCTTGACGGGGTAATCGGCCGGGCGGGCGTCGTAGCAGGTGATTTCCGCAATCTGGACGTTCAGGTTCTTTCCGTCCCCCGCCGTTGGAAGCCCCACTTTGCGGCACCAGGGAATTTGCGATTCCAACATCCACGGCCCGGGATAACGCTTCTGGTAAGAGTCGTGGACGCACACCTTCAGGTAACGCGTCGTGACCGGCTGCCATTCCACAAAGGCGGAGTTCGAGTTGGACGTTGCGGGCAACTCGTGCTTCTCGGCGAGCGGCTTGATCTGCTCGCGGCCTTCGGCGTCGGCGCAGGCCGAGATGCTCACGTTCTTCGCCAGCACGTAGACCCAGGCGTTGCGCGCCACGAAACGCATCCCCGAAACCGTGCGCTCCGCTCCCAGATCGAGCACGAAAGTGGCCGTCACGGGCGGCGCCGCCTTGGGCGGAAAGACCCGCGCATCCCTGCCCGTGCGCGTGTCGTCGAGCAGGCAGGCGTAGGTGCCCAGGTCGCCGTCGATCATCTTCCCCGGCGCATACCTCCCCGGCGGGTTCGGGTACGACTCCGCGTCGGTCCACACGGCGACCGGCCGGAACTCGGCCGCGGAGAGCGGGCAGGCGATCAGAATCAACGACACGACGGCTAGTAGGGCTCTTGTTCTCATTTCTGCTGCGGCCGGAAGGCTTGTCGGAACCGGGGACAATCACCCATTTTCAATGGGCAGCGAACCAGGAGTAGGTGACTGTCCATTTTGTCTGCGCCAATTTTGACCCCCGAGTATAGCGGCGGGGGTGGGATTGTCAACGTCCGCCCCGGCGGGGTGGCCGATTTCTTGGTTTGACCTTGGCCGCCATCTGGGGCATGATGCGCCTAAGGGCTGGCTGGAAGATCCGGGGACGAAAGCTGGACCCCGATCTCTCCAACTCGCCCGTGAGGTCTGTTTCCCCAATAGGAGGCCCCAGACAGGGGCGGGGAATTGGAGAATGGCCAAGTTGTTGACCAAAGCGCGGCTGCCGCCCCCACAAGCCGGAAATCTGCAAGACGGTTGACCAAAGAACGGATGCCCGCCCCCCAACCTGGAAAATCGCGAGGTTGTTGACCAAAACTAGCGAGGCGGGGGTCCAGTGGCCAGGGTTCGGGGTTCAGGATTCAGGATTTCCGTGCATAGGTGGAACTCCAGGTCCTGAACTCTGAACTCTGAACCCCGAACCCTGGACCCCACAGACTTGAGTCATTCACCATAGCTTTGGCAAGACAAGTGTCCTGGGGAGGCGGCCACGGATCACGCCTCCTGGTGCGCAGGCACTGGACGCCGCCTCACTCCGCCGCCGACTTGGATCCTTCCGGGGAGCCGCCGATGGGGACATCGTAGGGCAGAGGGCGTGCGGCGGTGGGAAACCCGAGGTGGTAAAGCTCTTGCTTGAGTTGGCGAAACTCGGCAAAACTGTCGGGGTAGGTCCAGATGGTGACCGTCGTGCGGTCGGGTCGGAACTCGGCCAGGGCGCTGTGGAAGCGGGAGGCGGGGGCGAGCGCCGCGTCGACCGGCTCGCCGAGTTGGCCGGAGGTGGGAATCAGCGTCCACTTCTTCAGCGTGGCGTACATGCCGGCGCGGCCCGTGGCGATGGCCGTCTCGTCGGTGATCTGGCGACGCACCAACGTATAGCGGAGCCGGAATCCGCCCGTGGGACCGACCGTGTCGGTTAGCTCGGCCTGACTGAGCAGCTTGGAGGCTCCGCGTTGGGCGTCGTCCTTGAACTCTCCGAGCAGCTCCTTGAGCGGGATGAACACCACGCGTCCGTCGCGGAGCTGGAAGTGGGCTTCGTCGCCGTCCACCGGCTTGCTTAGCGGGGTGGGGAGGCTTTCGATGCGGATGGGCGGGGCCTTGGCCGCTTCGGCGGCTGCCAGGTCGCGTCGCAGGTCTTCCAACTGGGCTTGGGCCTCGGACAGCGCCAGCCGGAGGTCGTAGGCGCCTTGCGCTGAGGCGTCGAGCTGGCCGCGGAAGGCGCGGATCCTGTGCTCCCAGGCGGCGACGACGGTCGCCAATCGGTCCCGCTCTTCCTGCCGGAGCATGCGCTGGCGAGTCAGGTCCTGGATCTGGGCGGCCGCCGCGAGGATATCGCGGCGCATCGAGCCGGCGGTCGCCCGTTCCTCCTCCATCGCAGCCGCCTGGGTGCGAAGGCCCTCGTCGGCCGATGCCGCTTCGACCGTGGCATCGCGGACACGGAGGCCCGTCACGATCACCAGGATGATCAGGATGCCCACGATGTTGGCCACGATGTCCAGGAACGAGTCCTGCCCGGGCTCGGTCGCGTTTTCTTCTTGGGGTCGTTGCATGTGGCAGTGAGGAGTGGCGAGTGGCGAGTGTGTTCTAGCCCTGAAACAAGCGAGGCTTTTTTGGAGTGCGGCGACTTGTCGCCGCATTCTTGCGTGTTTCCGCAACCGGCGAGCGATACCAGAATTCACCTGAAAGTCGTCTCGCTACGTTTTCCGGCCGCTCAAAAAGCGGCGACAAGTCGCCGCACTCCAAAAGGTCGCTTGCTTTGGGTCTAGCTGTATTTCATGCGTCGAACATCCTTCATTCTTTCCTCATTCCTCATTCATCCTTCATCATTCCTACTTCATCACTTCCTTTCCACTCCCAAGCCGCTCCCGTCCAGGAGGGTTTTCAGGTCGGCGTAGCGGGTCTCGGCGTCGGGGCCTACGTGGAGGTTGAGGACGGGGCGCCAATACATGCCGTTGCCGGCGCTTCCCCAGCGCTCCGTATACTCCCAGACGGCGGAGACCAGCTCGTCGACGGCGTCTTCGGTGCGGGGGCCGAGGAGGAGGACCCTCGGCCGCCCCAGCCCCTTTTCAGGGACCAGGATCAGGCGGTCTCGGAGACAGTCGACGCGAATGGGAGCGGTAATGGGCACCCATCCTTGGGCCGCGTTCGGCAAGCCCCAGTTGCGGCCGCGGACGCTCGCCAGGCACGGCGGCTGATCGCTTGCCGCGGCGAGCCCGCTATCGCTCGCGTCGCGAGACTCCGGCCGTGGCTTGCCGGCGGGTCGCTCGCCGGTGCCGCTCGGAGGGGACGTCTGCTTCTGTTCCGTCGTGGCGGGTGCGGCCCCGAGTGCCTCCGGCCCGGATGCGCGTCCCTCGTGACGGTCGTCCCAAGAGGCATACTGGTTGCCGAGCCGGCCGAAGGGTCGTTGCGGCTTGTAGGCCGACGCGTCGTCGTCGCTCGATCCGCCGCGCGGGACGAGCCCGCCGCGATGGGAAGAGACGACGAAACCCGCCCGCGACTTGCCCCCGGAAAGGCTCGGCGAGGCGGCGATCAGTCGTTGCTGGCGGAGCCGGGCGGTCGCGACGGCCTGGGCTACTTCCGCGGCGAGTTGAGGGTCGGGCGGAGGAAGCTCGAGCTGCCAGTCGTCGCCAATCAGCTCGTAGCCGAAGTCCGACGCCCACGATCTCATCGCGGCCCGGGCGGCGTAGTACGCCTCGATGCCTTCCGGGCGAACCAACAACAGGGGATACGGCTCGCCCGTTTTCTCCCGATCGAACGCTTGGTGACGAAGGAGGTATTCGCGCACGGCCCTCAGGGCCACGTCCAACGAATTCCCCGAACCGAGCGGACCGGCGAAGTCATCGGCGTCGAACACGACCCCTTCCGGTTGGAGCACGACGGCGTCGGCTCGGCACTCGACGTAGATTGGGCGACGGTGTGTGGCGTGGGGGCCTTCGTAGGGGACGATGGCATACGATTGGCGTCGCTTGGCGGCATCTCGCGCTTGGGCAACCTTGATCTCCGCCAGGGCGGTCTGGCCCCGGAGCCGCTCGATCTGGGCCTCCAGCTCTTCGCGACGGTCGGCACCTTCTCCCTGGAGAACGTCGAGCTCGCTCCAGGTGGCTTCCAGCCGGGCGAGCTTCTGGCAGAGTTGCCGGGCGTGGTCTTCGACGTGTCCCAAGGCGAGGCGCGCGTCGGCCAGTTGTGATTCGGTCTTCTCGCGGGAGTATTGGTACTCGCTGATCTCCAGTTGGGCCCATTCGCGGGCATCCTCGAGGTCTTTGCGGACTTCCGCGTTGCGCGCGGACGCACGCTCGGCCCCCTGGAGGCGGGCCTGCCGGGCGATGATCACCAGCAGGAGAATCAGCGCACCCATGGTGCACATCAGCACGACCAGGAAGGGGAACAGCGACATACTGACGCTCGTTTGGCGTCGGATGCGGTTTCGCGTAAGCGCGGTCCGTCTCATGCGGCCTGACCTGTCTGTCGGGCTGGCTCAAGCTCCACGCTGGGCGTTTCGGCCGGCAGGTCGCCCAGTCGGCCGGTGAGCAGATGGATGGCCGCTGCCAGGCTGATCACGGTCTGCTCGAAGTTCTTGGCTCCGGCCAGCGCCCCCAGATTGGTGTTTAGCGCTTGCTGGAGCGTGACCACCTGGTCGGTGGCCTGGACGGCACGGCCGAGCATCTCGGCCTTCCGGACGACGGCCCGCTGGAGGTCCGCGACCGTTTCGCTGTTCTGGATCAGGGCGTGCTGGAGCCGCTGCCAGTCCTGGCGGTTCGTGTCGTTGGCCCGCTCCTGGGCGGCCACGACCTCGCGGGCGTGTACCCGGAGGCTCTCATCCAGGGCCCCTGCCAAGGCCGTCTGAAGCTGTTCGCCGGCGGCCTCCGCCATGGTTGCCCAACGCTTTTGGGCAGCGTCGAGCGAGGCCTGCCAGAGCTGGGCCTGGCGGCGGACGATTTGTTCCGTGGAATCGATCAGGGTCTCGACCATCCGCCGGACGGCCGCCAGTTGCCCGTCGGGCCCGTTGGGCAGCCGCTCGAAGCGGCCGACCAGCTCCTCTTCCACTCGCCGGTCGACCTCGGCCAGAAGCGCATTCTCCTTCTGGCTGGTGAAGTGCTGTGCGAACATCAGCACGATGGAGAGCCCCAGAGCCTGGATGGTGGTGTAGAACGCGACGCTGAGGGCGTTCATCACCGTCGGCAACGAGGTTTCCAGGGCCTCCGGGGCCAGCTTCCCGATCGCCATGGTGATGCCGATCACCGTGCCCAGGAACCCCAGGATAGGAATCGCCCAGATGATCATCCGTACCAGGCCGTAGCTGGCATAGAGCCGGCCGGCGTCCAGATCGGCCAGGTATTTCAGCTCCTCATCGATCGCGTCGGCAGAACCGCTTCGGCGCACGTGTTCGAAAGCGTCGCGGAGCCGGCGGACGAAGTAGCTGTTCTGCTGTCTCTCCGGGAGTTGCTCCAGCCGAGCAGCCAACGGCTCGCTGTCGGTGACGGGCTGTCCGCCCGGCGGGATCGGACCGAGCGGCCGTCTGGCAAGCCCGCGATGCTGGTCGGCAACGTCGCCCAGCTTGATCGCCAGCGCAGCCAAGCCGATGAAGAACATGGTCGTCGCCACGTACTCCACGGGGTGACTCGCGAAAATCCAGTTGACCTGCTCGCTATTCACTATCCTCAGAGAGATCAGCCCGTAGAACCCACCGCACATCAAGCCTCCCCACAGAATGGGCGATTTGGCCAGTGACTGCAACAATCTGGCGGACTTGGTCACGATTGGGCTCCTCAATGGGTAGGGAATGATCGCACCGCGAACCACCCTCAGAATCGGTAGAACCGTCAAGGTTTATGAGCGGAAACGCAAAGAAACGGGCCCCGGCGCGAAGATCGGGAGGATGGGCAAGTGGCGGTGAATGACGGGCCTGTAACCAGGCGCCCGGGGCACGCAGCCGTGCGGCAGGATTTGACCGCCAGAATCAGACTAACCGGCAAAGATCGCCAAAGTACGAGTGCCCGACAAGCCGATTACATCATTCGTCAACCGGCAATCGAAACCTGGTCCGAGGGCAACACCTGGTCGTCGGAGCCAGCGGATCTAACAAGCACGTTCCCAGGGGGGGAAACAGTCCGGGACCGGCCCCGTCTTCGTGGGCCGCCCGGACTGAGCTTTTTCTTGGGCCGGATTGCCCAGAGGGCGGCGTCACAGCACACCCATCTGGCCCGTGTTCCCGATTTCCCAGGCGAAAAGCCCGGGCTGCGCGCTTCGTAAATGATCCGCGTTGGGGAACGGTTCCGTAGACTCCGGCAAGGAGGCACGGGCCTCAGGGCGGCTGCCGGTCCGTCCGGGATGCTCTTTGTGGTCAGGCCTCCGCGGCCGTGAGCCTCCACTCGATCCGGTCGTCCGTGGCAGCGTCGGTCGAATAAGCGGCAAAGCACCTCGGCGTCTCCCACAACCGGACCTCGACCACGGGGAGACCGTGGTCGGCAGCAACCTGATAGATCACTCGGGCGATGTTCTCGGCGGTCGGGTTGACGCTCATCAGGAACATCGGCTCGCCGGCCTCTTCGAGCAGGGGGACCAACGGGTCGTCGCGGTGCAGGAGCATCCGATGATCCAAGTGTTGGTCGATCCACCGGCTGACCGTGCGTTTGATCTCCGAGAAATCGAGCACCATGCCCCGCTCGTCCAAGTCCGAGGCTTGGACGGTGATCAGCGCCCGGCCGTTGTGCCCGTGCAGGTGCCTGCACCGGCCCTGGTAGCCCAGCAGCCGGTGGCCGTAGCAGAAGTCGATTTCGCGGGAGACTCGGAACATCGAATCGGGGGAGGGCAGTTGGGTTTCTCCGCCGCAGATTCACTTGTGCATGCGTCGGCGGGCAATGGGGAGTTCGGGACGTCTAGTGGGAATGCGTAAGTTGCGAAGCCGGGTCAAGATTGGGTCATCAACGGCACGGCGTACTCCGTAGGGTCCTCGGCGTCGATCAGCCGAAACGCGGCGTTCCGCTCGGCGCACTTGTTGCACTGGCCGCAATGAAGTCCGCCCACCGGCGCGATGCACGAGAAGGTCAGCCCGAGGGGAAGGTCGCGACCCCGCTCCATGACTTGCCGCTTGCCCAGCCGGGCGAAGGGCCGGACGATGCGAAGGCGGCGGACGGAGCCGCAGTTGAGTGCCGATTCGAAATGGTCGAAGAACGCGGCCGTCGCGTCGGCAAAAGGATTCGATTCCAGCACGCCCAACGCCAACTGCTCGATGCCGTGCAGTTGACACCACAGCGCCGCCTTGATCAGCAGAAGCGAGTTTCGGCCCGGCAGATAGACGGCGTCGTCGGGAGACGCGCCGTCGGGCGTGTTGCGGCCGGTCACGCTCCAATGGTCTTGGTACAGATCTGCCAGGGGCAAATCGAGGAGCACCAGCGGGTCGAGCCGCGGCGACGAGAGGGCTTCGAGCCATCGCCGTACCGCACGCAGCTCCGCCGGCTCCCAAGCCAATTGGGTCCGCACGTAGAACGGCCGGACCCGGCATCCTTCGTTCAACAACGTCCCCAGCAGGATCGAGCTATCCAACCCGCCGCTGAGCAACAGGCCGGTCGTTGAAGCGACACGCTGGACAGTCATGGCGTCTCTCAAGAGGCCCGAATTGGCTGTGCCGGATCGAGTAGTCGTCAGGTGACGGGGACTGGACTCTAGCGCGGACTATTGATCACGGTGGCGTCGCAGCCGAGGCATCTTGGCTGGGTTCCCGATTTCAGAGGCTGGAAGCCTGTGGTACGGGTGGTACGGACTCGGTGAATGGTCCGGGCTGACGAGGACTGATCGCATTCTAGGGCGGCGGATTGGGGTAGGGAAGGGTACGGATGCTGACCCCAAACGGTGTGGCGCAGCGCGAAGCTGACCTTGCGTGTGGAGGTAAGGGCCGGTAAACTCCCCCCCACTTTGCCTTTCCGCGCTTCTTATCTCCCGCGAAGCGGACACGTTGGCCCGTTTTCGACGGGGTATTGCCCGCAGGGCCGCCCCTTCGCCAATACGCGGTTTGTCGACGCTAATCGTTTTCAGATAACGACTTACAGACGACCTTCCGGGGCAGATCGTGCCCGACTGGGCACGGCGGGCTTGGCCGAGCGGGCCGGTGGGCGCGTGGGGACCTCGCGTCGTGTGCCCCCCGCGTGGGCCGTTTTCTGTTGCAAAGGAAGCCATGGCGTTTAGAATGAAATCATAGCCCCCTGGCTTCCCACTCTCTCTGATGAGTATAGGTGGACCATGAGAATGGTGTTGCTGGGTGGCTTGATCGGTGCAGGTCTGGCGATTGCGGCCGTGGGTGCCACACCCGACCGTGGTGAGTTGGTCGGCCAGCGGTTGGCGCCCCACCAGGCCGCGATGTCGTCAGGCGAGCTGATCGCCCTGTCTGCGACCGTGGATGACCAGTACCAGTTGGTGACGGTGATTGACCCGAAGCTTCGGTCAATGAGCGTCTACCACGTGGAGCTGGCGTCGGGCGACATCGAGCTTCGCTGCGTACGCGACATTCGCTGGGACCTGCAATTGAAGTCGTTCAACGGGAAGGGTCTCTTGCCGCCGGAGATCCGTTCCATGCTCGAATCGAGGTAACCGAGAGAGGACGTCGTTGGCCGCATTCCGGCCCAAACCTAGAGGCTAGCGACGCAGGTCCCACGCTCCAGGGCCCGGGAGGTCCAAATGGTCCAGGAATACTACAATCTGGAAAAGGCTGCCGAAGTCCTCGGCGTTTATCCCGCCGAGCTGAACGAGATGCGGGAGAAGGGCAAGGTCCGCGCATTCCGCGACGGCTCGGGTTGGAAGTTCAAGAAGGAGGAGATCGACGATCTGGCCGTGGAGCTTCGATCCAAGAAGGCCGCGGGCCCCGACAAAACTGCCGAGGACGACTCGCAGGACGTCCTTCTCAGCGAAGTAGAGCTGGGCGAATCGGATCCGAGTGCGTCGGGCACGGTGATCGGATCCGAGGCACAGTCGCCCGAGGATAGCGACATCAAGCTCGCCAGCAGCGACATCGGTCTGGGCACGGGAGAGGAGAAGAAGGACGGCGGGAGTTTTGAGGAGCTCGACCTGACGATCGAGGAGGACGTGCAGCTCGAGGACAGCCAGCTCCCGCTGGCCAGCGCCGAGACGGGCGAGAAGGTCGCCGGCGGCAGTGGCGACTCGGCGATCGAGCTGGCCGAGGGGCTGGAGGACGACGACCTGGTGCTGGGAAGCGGTGGAAGCGGGAGCGACATCACCATCGGCCAGGACAGCGGTATCTCGCTTGTCGACCCGCACGATAGCGGCCTCTCGCTCGATGAGCCCTTGGAGTTGGCGTCCGATGACGAGTCGCTGGCGCTCGGAGAGGACGACATGCTTACCCTGTCGGAGGACGCCGACACCGAGTCGCCCACCGAGTTGAAGGCCGACGACGACTTCCTCCTGACCCCGCTGGAGGAAGGCGCCGACGAGGAGGACTCGGAAAGCGGCTCGCAGGTGATCGCTCTGGACGACGCGTTGGGCGATGAAGCCGCCACGATGGTCGCCGGGGGAGCCGGGGGCGGCATGGCGGCCATGCTCGACGAGGAGGTCGGCGGCGCCGATGCCGGCTTGGCGGTCGGCCCGTTGGAGGGCGCGTCGGAAGCCGTGGGGGCGTTCGGAGCCGCACAGCCGGCCGGCGCAGCGCTGGCGCCGGGGGCCGCCGCGTTGCCCGAATCGCCTTACGGAAAGCTGGCCATGATCGGCTTGACCTGCTGCCTGATTCTTCTTCTGCTGTCGGGGATGATGGCCTACGACCTGATGCGGAACATGTGGAGTTGGGGAGGCACGTACTCCGTCACCAGCTCGTTGATGGACATGGTCGTCGGTTTGTTCGGGGGTTAGCGCTGCCCAGGGAAAACGGCGCAGATGGATTGAGAATTGGCGCATCAGCGATTCGAAAGGAGTCGAATCATGCTGGCTTGGCGCGCGCTCTTCACGTATCTCGGTCTGGCGGCGCTGGCCGTCTCTTGCGGCTGTGCCTTTGTGCCCAAGTCGCAGTTGACCGCTCTGGAGTCTCAGAACAGGGCCCTGGTCGAAAAAAACCAAGCGCAGGATGCCCGAATCCAGAACCTGGACACCCACAGCCGCAACGTCGAGGACCAGTTGATGCGGGCCGAGGAAGACTTGGCCATCTTGGATGAGCAGCTCGGGCTGGATCGAAAGCAACTGGTCAACTACGAGGCGGAACGGGACGAACTACACACCCAGGTCATGGGGCTGATCCGCGGCTGCTCGGCGCCGGCGCCCGAAGTTCGCGGACGGCTGGCCGAAATCTCCGAACAGTATCCGAGTCTCCAGTTCGACCCGTGCACCGGCGTTAGCAAGGCGGACACCGACGTCCTCTTCGACATGGGGCGGGCGGAGCTGAAGCCGGGCGCCGACGACCTGCTCCGCGATCTGGTCCGGCTGCTCAACTCGCCCGAGGGCCGGGATCTGAAGGTCCTGGTCGTCGGCCACACCGACGATCGTCTGATTGCCGGGCAGCCGGTCCGCGAGAAGTATCCCAACAACTTCCACCTGAGTGCCCAGCGGGCGTTGGCCGTCTCCGACGCGCTCGGTCGGCTTGGCCTCGAGCCGGAGCGGATGGGCGTCGCCGGGTTCGGGCCACACCAGCCGGTCGCCCCCAATCTGACTGGGGAGGACCGCGTGAAGAACCGCCGCGTCGAGCTTTTCGTGATGGCCCCCGAGGTGCCCGTCGTCGGCTGGACCGAGAGCACGCCGACCCTCTACTAGCACCAAACGGTTGTTGAGATGTTCCGCGTTAACCTTGGCTTGTCACCTCAAACTCTACGCCAACCAGCCGAAGAACCGTTTGGTGCTAGCACCTCGTCGAATTGACGGGCGTGGCGCGATGACCGGTCTGCCGATTGTCGGCGCTGTGCCTGTCCCTGGGTTCCTTTTGGCTCTATAATCGATAGTCGGCCCAGACTCCTTGGGGAGTGGCCGGTTTGCCATTTTGCGGCTGGCTGTAGGAGCGGCCGAAGAATAACTCCCGGATTTCCGAAGTAGTAGGCACACTCCGTGTGCCGTAATTGGCGGACCGCACACGGAGTGTGCCTGCTACCGAAATCGGGAACTTGTTTTTCGCCGGATCCTTACTCGGCGGCCTGGTGTTTCGCCAGACACCGGCCGCTCGCGAAACGCGGCGGCTGCTGGGACCACGCATCCTGCCAATGGGGGCCCCACACGCCGCCGGTTGCATTGCCACGTGGGACGTTTGCGAGTGGTCTGGGCTCGTGGGCGGCCGGCCGCCATCGGGCGATTCGGTCGCCGCCGTACTCCTTGTGTTCCCGCCTTGTCGGAGCGACCCTGAAACCACTGATGGCCCGCCGCGAACGACGCTCTACGAAACGGTCCCTGCCCGTGCGGTTCCTACTCAGGCTGTATGAGGTGCTCGCTTCATTGCGCCTCGCCGTGGTGGTGATTTTCCTTTCCGCCGTGGTTCTGGGTTGGGCCACGTTCGTGGAGGACCGATACGGGACCGAGGCGGTTCACTTTGGGATCTACGGGGCGTGGTGGTTTGCGGCCCTGTTGGGCTTGCTGGGCTTGAACGTCCTCTGCGCCGCACTGATCCGTTTCCCTTGGAAGAAGCACCAGACCGGCTTCCTGATTACGCACGCGGGACTCCTTGTGCTGCTGGTCGGCTGCTTGGTGAGCAGCATCGGAGGAGTGGAAGCGCTGTTGTGGGTTTTCGAAGAAGGGACCGGACGGCTGGCGTACCAAGACACGCGCCATTTCGAGCTGAAGATCTACGAGCAGTCCGCCGGCGAAGCGGGCCGCAGCAGCTCGGGAACCGACGCCGCGGCGGACGTCGAAAAGGAGAAGCCGGCGGAGGAAACGATCGAGATTCCCTTCGTGGCCGGGCCGTTCAATTGGGACGACTATCGCGAGTTGTCCCGGTTCCCCTGGCGCTGCGTACCCCGCGATCGAGGCGTCCTCTACGACCGGCACGGAGTCAAGTTGGAGCTGTTGGACTACTATAGCGATGCGGCCCTGGTGGCCGGCTCGCCGTTGAAGTTGCGGGTCAAGAGCGGGGCGGGCGCACTTGCCTCCGGTTCCGAAAAGGACTCGGTCGGCCAATGGGAATCGGTGGAGCTGCAATACCGGGGCCGCGGAGGGATGGACTCGCCGCACGGCACCATGGCATTCGCCGCCCGCAAGGTGCTGCCCGGCGGGGAGCGGATCGTGTTCTGGGTCGCCGCCGGCCGGGCGGAAACCGAGGCCTTCCGCAACGCGGCACCCGTCGGCCCGTTGGGCGAACAAGGGCAAGTGGTTCTTTACACCGGTGGTCAGAAGTTCCACTTTCTGGTCGAGCAGCTCGAGCAGGAATCGCGCCTCCCGCTGGGCGACACCGGGCTCGCGGTGGAGCTGGTCCGAACCGACCCGCAGTTCCCGGCCGTCGTGTTGCGGATTCACGACCAGAACGCTCAGGCAACGGACATGGTCCTCCTGGCCGACGGCCCGGAGCTCGGTCACGACCGCGAACATGGGATCTACGGCGCCTACTGGTGCGACGTCTCGAACCGGGACGCCGAGAACGAAGACCGGCCGCGGGACGAGACGATGCTCGGCAATCCGCAGAAGCCTCGAATCGACGTCATTCAGGCCGCTGACGGGGGGCTGTACTATCGCGCCTGGAAGTCGCCCAAGCTGGACGCGATCGCCGCGCTGCCGATCGACGGCACGCGAGTCGCGGCTTTCGAGAACACGGACGCCCCGCTGACGTTCTACGTCGAGAGCTTCGTTCCGCACGACCGGCCGGGGCGGAGCATCAAGCCGGGCAAGTTCGACAAGGACAAGGAGGCCGAGCAGAAGGTGCCCCAAGCGCGGGTTCGGCTCACCGTCGACGGCAACACCGAGCAGTTCTGGCTGGAAGGGATCAAGACCCTCATCGGGGACCCCTCGCCGCAGGCGGGGCAGCGTAAGGTGGTCCCCGGAAACCGTCGCCGCGTGGCGGTTACCTTGCCCCAGGACCGGCTCGATCTCGGCTTTCACCTCTACCTGCGGAAGTTCCAGCGCAAGCTGGACCCCGGCACGAGCATGCCCTCGCACTACTCGAGCCTGGTCGACGTGGTCGCGCTGGACGACCGGGGCAACCAAAAACGCGTGCGGGAGAACGTGCTGATCACGCTCAACGAGCCGGCCAACTTCTCGGACCCCAACACGGGGCGATCCTACCGCCTCTACCAGTCGTCGTTCAACGGGCCGTTCAAACCCGGCCACCCGTACTTCGACGAGCGCGTAGGCGGCTCCGGGTCGCGCGAGGAGCTTTACCTTTCGATTTTGTCGGTCAACTACGACCCGGGAAGGGGACTGAAGTACTTCGGATGTCTGCTCATCGTTGCCGGCATCGGCACGATGTTCTACATGAGGGCGTATTTCTTTGGGAGACGACCGACCCGAGTTGAGCAAAGCGATTGACGGCGCGCCGGCCGTGCGCCGGTCCGCTTCACGCATTCCCCGAGCCGTCTCACGTCGAGTCGACCCCGGATCGCGAGGTTCGTGCATGGTTTGTCGCCGAGTTGTCTGGCCCGTTCTGATCGCGCTATTGTCCGCCGCCGCGGTGAGGGCGGAGCCTGCGCACGATCTGGATTGGAGCGCCTGGCAACACGTGCCGGTGTACTGGCAGGCGGTCCGCGGCAGCAAGATCGACGGCCGGATGATGCCGCTCGACACCTTCGCCCGCACGGTCGTCGAGACCATCTGCGGCAAGGTGAATCCGCGGTTGAGCCTGGCGGGCGCCGACGAGCCGAGGCGGGAAGCCGGGTCGGCCGCCCCGGCCGACGCCCGGGAGCTTTTTCCGGACGGCCGGAAGCGTCGCTTCACGGCTTCGGAATTGCTGTTCAGTTGGATGGTCGAGCCCGAGCGGTGGGAGCGCGTGCCGCTGTTGGTCGCCTGGAACGAATCGCTGCGAGAGGACGTTCTCAAGCTGCCCGCCAAGAGCGAAGACGGCGAGCGCTTGAGATACGCCTCTCCCCGGCAGGTCGAGCAGGCGATGACGAGCATCCACGTCCGGCTCAGGGCCGTTCAAGCGGCCGAGGAGGAAGCCGAAGCCGGCGGGGAGAAGATCGCCGTCTCCGCGGCAGACCGGAAACTCCAGGACCTCTTGGGGGCCTACAATCTCTACCGGCTTCTGACGTTCCACCCGACGGACGACGCGACCGGGCGGAGCCGCTTTCAGGAGAAGTTCGAGGCTTCCGTCGAGGCCTGGCAGGCAGCGGCGATGGCGTGGAGCCGCTCGCAGCCCGACCTGGAGCGATTGGGATGGCTCGACGCGGAGCAGGGCCCCGGCGATGCGCTGGAGTCGGTCCGCCAGTCGATGCTCGGCCTTGCCGAAATGACGGGGGATCGGGACGTTCCCTTGGATCGAGCCGAGCCGCTGGTCGTGTCCGGCCGCCAAGCGAGCGATGAGCTGGCCGCGAAGTGCGGCCAGTACAAGACGCGGCTGTTTGAAGCGGCGGCGCCCTCGGGGTGGACCGAGGCGGCGATGAAACAAGCTCGGATCCACGTTCACGCGCTGGCGAGCTCCACCCGGGACTTGGCCCGGCAAGCGGACGGGATGCACCGGGCTCTTTACGACAACGGGGCTTCGCTCCGCCTGGTCCCGGCGCTGAACCCGGCCGCGCTGGAAGCGAACCGTCTCCCTTCCGACGACGCGCAGCTCTGGCTCAACCTCCAGACGATGCGCTTTGGATCGGACGAAATCCTTGCCGGCTATCCGCAACCGGAGCTCGAGGAGGCTCGCAAGGCCTTTGCCGACGCGGCCGGCGTGTACGTCGACCGCGGCCATCCCCAGCGCCGCGAGCGGTTTGCCGCCGCCATGGATCATTTCGCGTCGTCGATCCGGGCATTGGGGGTCGCCATCGAGCCGGTCCGCAAGAACCTCCCCATCCAGGAGCGAGACGAGAAGCTCATCGCCCTGACCGCCTATCCGCCGCCGGGATCGACCAGGGCGGAAGTGCACTACTATCGGCTCGACCCGTTCCGATGGTCGTGGGCGATGAGTCTGGCGGCCGTGGCGTGCTTCGCGCTGGCCTTCGGGGTCGTCCGCAAGCCGATGTTCTGGACGGGCATCCTGGTGCTCGCCGTGGTGCAGCTTTTCACCGCCTACGGACTGGGACTCCGCGTGTACATCACCGGAAGAGCACCGGTGACCAACATGTTCGAGACGGTGGTCTTCGTGGGCTTGGCGGTGGGGGCGCTGGCACTCTGGTTCACGCTGCAACCGCTCCTTTGGCCGGGACTGAGAATCGCTTGGCGCGTGACCGCAGCCCCGTTCACTCGGGAGGCCGGGGAGCCGGGACCGGAACCGACGTCGCCGGCCGGCCGAGGCTTCTGGAAGGCATGCGGGGTCGTGTTGCTCTTTCCCAGGCTGGCGCTTTCGGTGCTCACGTTTCTCAAGCTGGCCTGGTTTCCCTTCAGCCCGGAGCACGCCCGGCCGTTCCTCAGCCTGCTGCCGCGGACGCCCGAGGGGGCGATGATGCCGACCGGCAACGACTTGCTGGTCTGGGTGATGGGGCTTTGTCTGCTTCTGTTCGCCGTTTGGTGGATTCCGCGGTTACTTCTGGCGGCGCTGCTGGGGGTCGTGACGATTCCGTGGAGCCTGGCCAAAGATGGCGTGGCCAAGCCGCTCGACGAGGTCGTTGCGCGGAAGTGGTTTGCGGTGTCCGGGGCGTCGGTCGGGTTCCTGGCGGCCTACATCGGCTACTTCGCCCCGATCTTCGACAAGAACATCAACCCGTTGATGCCCGTGTTGCGCAACAACTTCTGGCTCACGTCCCACGTCCTCTCCATCACGGCAAGCTACGGGGCGGGGGCCTTGGCGTGGGGGCTGGGCATGATCGCCCTGGGTTATTACCTTTTCGGCCGATACCGTGATCCGAGCCGGGTGGCGGCGTTGTCTGCGGGCGAGGGCCGGCGGCCGAGCGGCGGCTCCCGGGGGCCCGCCCGCGCGTTCGCGCGGCGCCCCCCGGCGGCCTGTGGTACTTTGGGCGACTTCATCTACAAGGCGACCCAGGTGGCCGTGCTGCTTCTGGTCGCGGGCACGATCCTGGGCGGGCTCTGGGCCGACGTCTCCTGGGGTCGCTTCTGGAGCTGGGACCGCAAGGAAGTCTGGGCCCTGATCTCGGCGCTGGTCTATCTCGTCGTGCTCCACGGCCGCTACGCCGGCTGGTCCGGCAACTTCGGCCTGGCGGTCGGATCCGTGGTCGGGGCGACCTCGATCCTGATGGCGTGGTACGGCGTCAATTACGTCTTCCCCGGCGGAAGGCACGCCTACGGCTCCGGCTCCGGAGGACTGGTCCCCGTGCTCGCCATCGTCGCCGCCAACTGGATCTTCATGGGCTTCGCCGCGTTCCGCTACGTGCTGGAGACCCGAACGCCCGTCCTCCTGCCACCCGACGAGGCCGACGCAAGCCCCGGAAGCTCAGGCGGACGCGTTGCCCAGGCATGATCAACCCGGCATCGGCGTCCGTCAAGGAAACGTGGCACCGGCCGGTGGCGGGTCGAGCTTGACATGAGTGGCAATGCCGGGCCACCATGGTCGGACCGGGAGATGAGCTTGTCGAGCGCGGCGGACGCGGGAGCAACCCGGCCCGGCGCAAAGCGGAGGTCCCCGGTTCGATGGTCAATCAGAGCCTGCTCACTCCAACGCGGCCGGGGCCCGCATTCTGGGAGAGGATCGATGAGTTTGTCGGGCAAGAAGATACCCGGCCAGCGGGCCGCCGAGTTGTGCGAGTGCTACCGTGCCGCACTTTTCGACGACGTGGTCCCCTGGTGGATGCGCCATTCGCTCGACCGCCAGTACGGCGGCTACTACAGCCTGCTGGAGCGCGACGGCCGGACCTGGGGCACGGACAAGTACATGTGGATGAACAGCCGGCAGGTGTGGCTTCTGAGCCACCTGGTCAACACGCACGAGAAGAATCCCGAGTGGCTGGACGCCGCCGCGCTGGGCGCCGAGTTCATGCGAAGACACGCCTTCAAGGACGACGGCAAAATGCACTTTCGGCTGGACCGCCGGGGCCAAAGCCGCTCCGAAGTGCTCAGCCTGTACACGGAAGTCTTCGGGGCCATCGCGATGGCCGAGTACAGCCGGGCGTCGGGCGACGAGTCGTACTGGGCCAAGGCAATCGAGATGTACGACTTTCTGATGCCGCGGCTGGGGCAACCGTCGGACACGGCCATGCTGGGCTACCCGATCCGGGCCGCGTTCCACCTGCATGCCCACGACATGTGCCGGATCACCGTCGCCTGGGTGTTCCAGGAGATCCGTCCCCATTCGCGGTTTGAAGACGACCTGACGCTTTCCGCCTGCTCGATTCTCGACCGCCACTGGAAGCCGGACCTCCCGGCACTGCTGGAAAACGTGGCCATGGACGGCTCCCCGATGCTCGATCTTCCCGAGGGGCGGGTGTTTCATCCGGGCCACGCCGTCGAAAGCGCCTGGATGCTGATGGAGATCGCCCGGAAGCGCGGCGACGAGGACCTGCTGCGGACTTCGTTGGAGATCGTGCTCGCCGCGCTGGAGCACGGGTGGGACGAGGCATACGGCGGGATTCGCTACCTCACGAACGTCGACTGGACGCCGACCCATTCGCTGGACGCCGACATGAAGCTGTGGTGGCCGCACGGCGAGGCCCTCTACGCGTTGCTGTTGGCGTGGGACCTGACCGGCCGCGACGATGTGGCCCGGTGGTACCAGAAGGTGCACGACTACACGTTCAGCCACTTCCCCGACCCGGAACACGGCGAGTGGTTCGGGTACCTCAACCGCGACGGCAGCCCGGTGTGGACGGCCAAGGCCAACGGCTGGAAAGGCTGCTTTCATCTGCCGCGCGTGTTGCTCCGATGCTACCGCTTGCTCCGATAGGCCGCACGATGCTCGACCAACTCACCCATCTGCTGGACCACCTCAGCGAGGTCGTCGATTCTGAACGCCAAGCCGGGATCGAGCGCCGCTACCAGAGCGCGTTGGACGGCCTGCCCGTGGATCGCCCGCCGCTGGTGATCTGCGGCCCGCTTCCCGAGGACGCTCATTTCAAGCCGTTTCCGCACCGAGAGGTGTTCGGCGACCCGCAGCGAATGCTCTATAACGAGCTGGTATACGCCTTCGACACCAGCATTGCACTGCGCGATTGTCTGCACGACGACCTTCCGCTGACCGTCCGCGCGAACTTCGGAACCGTGCTGATCGCCTCGCTGTTCGGAGCGCCGGCCGAGCAGATCGAGGACAACCCGCCTTGGGTCCGCCACAAGGCCGACGCCGAGATCACGCTGGCTGCCGTTCTGGATCGCGACCCGCTCGATTTCTCACGGGGGTGGTGCCCGCGCGTCGTAGAAACGATGGAGGCCTATCACGGCATCCTGGCGCGCCGGCCGGAACTGTACGAACGGATCCGCATCGTCCTTCCCGACTTGCAGGGCCCGATCGACAACCTGGAGCTGATTCGCGGAAGCGATTTGTTTCTGGAGCTTGCCGCACAACCGGAAGAGGCCGGCGCGGCGCTGGAGGCCGTGGCGACCGCCCAGATCGGCCTCGCCCGACACCTGAAGCGGCTGGTCCGTGAGGGCCCGCACGGCTATTGCCACCAGCATGCCGTGATGATGAAGGGCAACGTCCTCCTGCGCGACGATTCGGCCGTCATGATCTCCGCCCGGATGTACCGCGAGTTGGTGGCGCCGCATGACGAGCGGGTGTTGCGCGAGCTGGGGGGTGGAGGCATCCACTGCTGCGGGCGCGTTGATCACCTGGTCACCGAATTCCTGAGACTCCCATCCCTGCAAGGCCTCGACCTCGGACAACCCGAACTGAACGACGTAGACGCCATTTACGCGCAGGCGCGCGGGCGGAACGTCCCGCTGATTCGCGTGACCGCAAGCGAAGAGGACTTGCTCGCGGGCCGCGCCGAAGAGCGCTTTCCCACCGGCGTCGTCCTGGTCTATCGCGCCGCCACGTTCGAGGACGCGAAGCGAGTCTCCTCGCTCCTGACGCGGAACCGGGGCTTCGTGTAGGCGGCGCGATTCGAGGGATCGACTTGCAGTCCGACCCGGTCCGAGATGTACCTTCCGGCGGGAAGCCATGGTAAGATGGCTCCGCTTCCACCCGGGGTCGGCCCCGGCCTTTGCGCAGATTCCGTCGTGACCTGAGAAAGGGTGGACCGATGCGACAGAAGAACAGAACGGGCTCCTTGGCTGCCGTGTTTCCATCGAGGCGGCGGCCGGTGGTTTGGGCCGCGTTGGCCGTTGCGGCTTGGGCGATCGCCACGTGCGGAGTGGCCGGCGATTTGGACGATCTGGCCAAGCCGCACGAGGGCCGCAGCATGCGGTCCACCTCGACCGCCGTCGATGACAGCGGCGACTACGCACACGGCAACAGCGACAACTCCCGCGTTGCCGCCGGAGCGACCAAGGTCGTCCTCAACGTCGAGGGGCCGGGAGTGATCACCCACATGTGGTTCACGTTCCTGGGGCCGGAGCCCCATCCCTGGGCCAAGGACGGATCGGCCAACCACCAGGAGATCCTGCTGCGGATCTACTACGACGGCTCCGAGCGGCCGGGCGTCGAGGCCCCCCTGGGCGACTTCTTCGCCAACAGCTTCGGCAAACGGAGCGAGGTGATCAGCGTGCCCGTGGTCGTCGAGGACGCCGACTCGTACAACTGCTTCTGGCGGATGCCTTTCCGGAAGTCGGTGCGGGTGGAGGTCGTCAACCAGAGCGAGAAGAAGCTGAACCTGCTCTACTACAACATCGACTGGATCAAGAGGGACTCGCTCCCGGAAAACACGCCCTACTTCTACGCCCAGTACCGCCAGGAGTACCCGGTTGAGCAGGGGAAGGACTACGTAATCCTGGACACCCAGGGCAAGGGGCACTACGTGGGAACGGTGCTGTCGGTTCGCACGCGCAGCCCCTCCTGGTTTGGCGAAGGCGACGAGAAGATCTACCTCGACGGCGAGAAGAAGCCTTCCATCTGGGGCACCGGCACGGAGGACTATTTCCTTTCCGCCTGGGGGCTGAAGACGACCGGCACGCCCTACTTCGGAACGCCCTATTTCGACCAACGGGGCATCGTCGGAGGTCACACCAGCGCGTACCGCTGGCACGTCCACGACCCGATCGTCTTCAACACGTCGATCACGGTAACGATCGAGCACTGGGGCTGGATCTCGGTCGACGAAAACCCCGAAGGCAAGTCGCACAGTTGGAACGAGCGCCAGGACGACTTCTCGAGCGTGGCGTTCTGGTATCAGACCGGCACCCCGACGTTCACGGCCCGGGCGCCGGATGCCAAGGAGCGGACGCTGCCCAACCTCGACCTGGTCTTTCCCGCCAAGCCCTTCACCGACGAGAAGCACCATGGCGACGGCGAGGCCCGCGTGCAGACCAACCTCGGATTCTTCCCCCAGGGGCAGTTGTTCTACCGGCCCGAGCAGGCCGAAGGCGCTTGGGTGGAAATCCCGTTTGAGGTCAAAGAGAAGGAACCCCGGCGACTGTTGATCAAGGGCACCCGGGCACCCGACTACGGCCGCTACCAGGCCTATCTGAACGGGGTGAAACTTGGCGGGCCGATCGACCTCTACCACGACGGCGTGTCGGACTGGGAGTTTCACCTGTTGGACTTCTGGCCCGATCCCGGCCCATACACGCTCCGCCTGGAATGCGTCGGCAAGAGCCCCAAGTCGACGGGCCACTTTTTGGGCATCGAATCGGTCCGGCTCCGCGAGCGACGGCCGCGCGTGAAGGAGTGGGCCCGCGACAAGGACAAGGACTGGCGCGAGGCGCCGATTCTGTACGACTAGCCTCCGAGTGTCCGCCAAACGCAGGGTGCCTCAAACGTCACGGTACCGATAGATGGGAATCGTCGACCGCGGATTGGTGTTCCTCGGCGAGGAGGGCGGGGAGTGCGCGAGCGCGTGCTTTCATGGCGCGTGCGCACTCTCCGGCGGGCGGTGGCTGGTCGGATTTCGAGCCTCGCCGAAGAAGTCCGACGCCTTCCCGCAGCGGGTATTGGTGACGTGGAGCGATGACGAGGGAAAGACGTGGTCACGCCCGGCAGAGCCTTGGGCGGGCCAGGCCGTCTCCGGGGTGCCGGGTGCCTGGCGAGCCGGTCAGCCGACCGCCCTGGGCGGCCGGCGCGTCGCCATGGTGCTCTACTGGGTCGACGCATCCGACTCTCGGCGCCCCTTTTTCAACGAGCAAACCGAAGGACTCTTGGATTCGCGCATCTTCCTGGCTCTGTCGGAGGACGCAGGTCAAACGTGGGACGCGCCGCGACTTCTCGACACGTCGCCGTTCACCATGCCGACGCCCATCACCGGCCCGATTCTCCGCTTGCCAAGCGGGGAGTGGGCGCTGCAATTCGAGACGAACAAACCGTACTTCGACACGTCGGTCTGGCATCACCAATCGGTCCTGATGTATTCCGCGGACGAAGGCCGGACCTGGCCCGAGTTCGCGGTCGTCGCGGCGGATCCCGAAGCTCGCACCTTCTACTGGGACCAGCGGCCCGGCGTGCTGGCCGACGGGTCGATCCTCGACCTCTTCTGGACGTTCGACCGGAGGACGGCCGTCTATTGGAACATCCACGCCCGCTCGTCGACCGACAACGGGCGTACGTGGTCGGGCCTGTGGGATACGGGCGTGCCGGGCCAGCCGGCCCCGCCGGTGTCGCTGGCGGACGGTCGGATCGTGATGCCCTACGTCGACCGCCAGCGCACGCCGGTCATCAAGCTGCGCGTGAGCCCCGACGGCGGCCGGACCTGGCCGGAGTCGACGGAATCGGTCCTGGACGATCGGCTCCGCCGGTCTCAGGAGGGCGGCAAGTCGTCGATGCAGGACGCTTGGACCGAGATGGCCGCCTTCAGCGTGGGGCTGCCGACGACGGTCCGGCTGCCGGACGGGGACGTGCTGATCGTGTACTACGCCGGCCCGAAAACCGACCACACGGGGATCTACTGGGTGCGGCTTCGGCCATGACGGGGAGGTGATGACCATGCTGTCGGGCAGAGTGCTCTCAGACGAGCAGATCGAGCAGGTCCGGGCCGCTTCGGAGGAGATCCTGGAGCGGGCCGGATGCCGCGTGCTGGACGAGCGGGCGCTGGAGTTGTGTCGCAAGGCGGGTGCGCGGGTGGATGAGCCGATCGGCCGGGTCCGGCTCCCGCGCCAACTGCTGCGGGAGTTGATCGGGCAAGCGCCGAGCCGCTACGAAATCAAGGGTCTGGATGGGATCGTGCGCGAAGTGGGGGACGGCCGGCAACGAGGGCTGGCGATCACCAACGACCCTTGGATCGTCGACTATGCGACCCGGCAGCCCCGTCGGCCGTGCACCGAGGACGTCCGCCGCAACACGATCATCGGGCAGAGCCTGGAACGCGTTTTTGCCATGTCCTGCATGGACTTCCCCATGAGCGACGTGCCGGGCGCGAATTCCAGCCTGCGGGCCTTGGAGGTCCATCTGCTCCACCACGCGAAGCACAACTTCGCGCTTCCTACCTCCGTCCAAAGCCTTCAGCGCTGGCTCCGGATCGGCCGGATCCTCACGCGCGGCGCGGAGTTGCGGGGCAGCCGCCTGTTCAGCGTGGGCGTCGCCTCGCTGACGCCGCTGACCCTCACGGCGATGAACGTAGAGTTCCTGCGCATCGCTTGTGAACACGATTTTCCCGTCATACCGACCGTGTGCCCGACCGCCGGGATGACGAGTCCCTACACCCTGGCGGGCACGCTGGCGCTGGGCCACGCGGAGATCCTGTTTCTGCTGGCGATCGCTCAACTCCATCGGCCCGGCCATCCGTTCCTCTACGCCTTCGGCCCGGCGGTGGGGAACATGCGAAACGGCGCATGCCTGTACTACACGCTCGACAAGGTGCTATGGAAGCTGGCCGCGGTACAGCTCGGCAAGTCGTGCGGCCTTCCCGTCAGCGCCGAGTGCGGCGGCACGATGGTGCACCGGCTCGACCAGCAGAGCGGCGCCGAAGGCATGCTCTTCATGCTTGCGGCCGTGACCTCGGGCGCCGATGTCCTGGCCGGCTTCGGCTCCACGCACAACGCGGTTGGGCACTCCACCGAGATGATGCTGATTCAAGACGCCTACGTCGAAGCGGCCCGGCACCTGCGGCGGGGCATCCCAACCGACGCGGCGCACCTGGCGGTCGAATCGGCGGTGCGCGTCGGACCGGGCGGCGAATGCTTGACCGACCAGTCGACGCTGGATTACCTGCGCCGGGGCGAGTTTTTCAGCCAAGAGATCTTCGATCACACGGGCGATTCGACACAATCGCGGTCGATGCTCGAGCGGGCCCATGAAAGGGTGGAGTCTCTGGCGGCCGGTTTTCGCTCGCCGGTCCCGGACGACGTCCGGGAAGCGCTCCAGCGGTTCTTCCGCGAAGAGACGAGCGGCGGGTAGGCGTCGGCCTCCCGTCCGTTACTGACCAACGACGTGTTGCCGGAATACGAGCCTTTCCTGACGTGCGATTTGGCGGCGGTTCGGCCGGCTTTCGAACCTGGCGGTAGCGCATCGTGGGGGGCGTCATGCTAGGATTAGGATCGCAGAAACAATAAGTGGGGCACGATTCCATCGTGCCAGGCACGTTGGAAACGTGCCCCACGGCCATATCGCGACAGTTGTTTCTTGCGCGATCCTTAGCGTTGCCTTCGCGTTGAGCACGTGGTGGGAATCGGTGGGCACTGGGCGTCAGGCGCGGCCTTGCCGAGTTGACATGTTTCCTTGGTTGAGCCGGGGAAGCCCGGCCAAAGGAGTCGTCCGATGCGTGCGGTATCCAAGGAGTCCGTGATTGCGGCGTGCGTGCTGGTGGCCCTCCTGTGCGGCGCGCTGTACGGGATCGCCGCGGAGGAGGACGCGGCGACGGAGCTGCCCCAAGGCGTGGAGGCCGTCTGGGACCTGGAGGCGGCGTATCGCGAGGCCACGGAGACGCGGGAGCGGGTGTCGATCAACGGCCTCTGGCGTTGGCAACCGGCCCGTAACGGCTCGGACGCGATCCCCGGCTCGGGATGGGGGTATTTCAAGGTCCCGGGGTGCTGGCCGGGAATCACCGACTACATGCAGAAGGACTGCCAGACGGTCTATGCTCATCCGAGCTGGAAGGACGAGGACCTGGGCGGCATCGCCGCGGTCTGGTACCAGCGGGAGATCACCGTACCCCGCCAGTGGACCGGCCGCCGGATCGTCCTAGAGGCCGAGTACGTCAACTCCTTTGCTGCGGTGTACGTCGACGGCAAGCAGGTCGGCGAGATACGGTTTCCCCGGGGCGAGGCGGATCTGACCGCGGCGTGTCGGCCGGGCCAAAGTCACGTGCTCAGCATGCTCGTGGTGGCCATGCCCCTGAAGGGCGTCATGCTCTCCTACAACGACACGGCCTCGGCCAGGCAGGTCAAGGGCCGGGTGGCGCGCCGCGGCCTGTGCGGCGACGTCTACCTGGCGAGTGCGCCCCGGAGTGCGCGCATCAGCGACGTGAAGGTGGTCACGTCCGTGCGCAAATGGCGGATCCGCTTCGACGCGGCGATTGAGGGCCTTGCCGACCAGTCGAGGTACGTCCTCAAAGCCGACGTTGCGGAGGGAGACCGCACGGTCCGGCAGTTCACCAGCGAGCCTTTCGGGAAAGCCGACCTGAAGGATGGCCGCATCACCCTCACCGAGGAGTGGAAACCGGAGAAGCTCTGGGACGTCCATACGCCCGAGAACATGTATCACCTCCGTCTTTCTCTCATGGAAGCTGGTGGGGAAGTGCTCGACGCCGGCCTGCCCGTGCGCTTCGGGTTCCGGGAGTTCTGGATCGATGGCCGGGACTTTTTCCTCAACGGCACCCGCATCTTCCTGTCGTCAGTTCCGCTGGATAACGCCCAGGTCGGCGCCGCCTGGGCCAACTACGACGCCGCCCGAGAGAGCATCGAGCGCCTGAAGGGCTTCGGGATCAACTTCGTCTACACGCACAACTACGGCTGCCAGCCGGGCGATCATTTGGGTTTTGAAGAGGTGCTGAGGGCCGCGGACGACGCGGGGATGCTGGTCGCCTTCTCCCAACCGCACTTCGGCCACTACGACTGGGAGAGTCCGGATGCCGACCGGGCGAACGGTTACGCCCGGCACGCGGCGTTCTACGTGGGCGTGGCCCAGAACCATCCGTCGGTCGTGGCCTACTCCACCAGCCACAATGCGACCGGATACGCCGAAGACATGAACCCGGACATGATCGACGGCATCCAGGGCGATCGCAGCGAGTGGTCTGCCCGAAACGTGGCCCGCGCCCGGCGAGCCGAGGCGATTATCAAGGGCCTCGACCCCGACCGGATCGTCTACCATCATTCCTCGGGCAACCTGGGCCCGATGCACACGGTCAATTTCTACACGAACTTCGTCCCCATCCAGGAGATGTCGGACTGGTTCGAGCACTGGGCGACCGAGGGGGTGAAGCCGGTTTTCACCTGTGAATACATGGTGCCCATGCCTTGGGACTGGACGATGTACCGGGGCTGGTACCAGGGCCACCGGGAGTTCGGCAGCGCCACGGTGCCGTGGGAGTTCTGCCTGGCGGAGTGGAACGCGCAGTTCTTCGGAGATCGGGCCTACCACATCAGCGACCAGGAGAAGGAGAACCTCCGCTGGGAGGCGGAGCAGTTCCGGGCCGGCCGCCTCTGGCATCGTTGGGACTATCCCCATCAGGTGGGATCAAGCGATTTCGAGGAACGCTACCCGGTCTACGCGATGTACTTCGCCGACAATTGGCCCGCCTTCCGAACGTGGGGCGTATCGGCCAACTCCCCGTGGAGCCACGGGCACTACTGGACGCTCCGCGACGGCGTCGAGACGGGCCGCAAGGACCTCCCGGTCGATTGGCAGGGCCTCCAGCGGCCCGGCTTCAGCCCGGACTACGTCGAAGACCGCTACGAGAGGATCGACCTGGCCTTCGAGCGTTCCGACTGGATTCCCACGGTGGCCGCGCGGGCGATCCTTCGGTACAACCGGCCGCTTCTGGGCTACATCGCCGGCAAGCCGGGGGCGTTCACGAGTAAGGATCACAATTTCTATGCCGGCGAGGTCGTCGAGAAGCAGCTCATCGTGATCAACAATTCCCGAGAAACGGTGACGTGCGCCTGCGCGTGGTCGTTCGGCCCGGCGGGGGCCGCCGCCGGCAGCAGGGAGGTTACCCTGCCGACGGGAGAGCAGGAGCGCATTCCGCTGCGCCTCGAGCTGCCGGACACGCTCGATCCGGGCACGTACGAACTGCGCGCCACGTTCCGGTTCAGCACGGGCGAGACGCAGGAGGACTCCTTCTCGATCGATGTCGTGCCACGCCCGGCGGCCCCCCGGGTGAATGCGGCGATCGCGCTTTTCGATCCCAAGGGCGAGACGAGCAAGCTGCTGGATGGGATGGGAATCCGATGCCGCGAGGTGACCGCGGAGGCCGACCTGTCGGCGTACGACGTGTTGGTCGTGGGAAAGAACGCGCTCTCGGTCGACGGGCCGGCGCCGGACGTGATGCGCGTCCGCGATGGGCTGAAGGTGCTCCTCTTCGAGCAGACGCCGGACGTGCTGGAAAAGCGGTTCGGGTTCCGCGTGGCCACGTACGGTCTCCGATGGGTCTTCAAGCGGGTGCCCGATCACCCCGTTCTGGCGGGGGTCGGCGAGGCGCATCTGCGCAACTGGCGCGGGGAGGCCACGGTCGTCCCGCCCCGCCTGGAGTACCGGATCAGCAGCGAGTTCGGCGCCCCCACGGTCCGGTGGTGCGGCATCCCGGTCACCCGGCTCTGGCGATGCGGCAGCCGCGGCAACGTCGCCACGGTGCTGATCGAGAAGCCGGCCCGCGGTGATTTCCTGCCCATCCTCGACGGCGGCTACAGCCTCCAGTACAGCCCGCTCATGGAATACCGCGAGGGCAAGGGGATGGTGCTTTTCTGCCAACTGGACGTGACGGGCCGAACGGAGAGCGACCCCGCGGCTGAGACGCTGGCCCGAAACGTGCTCGGTTACGTCTCCACGTGGAAGCCGGCGCCAAGACGCAACGCCGTCTACGTCGGCGACCCTGCCGGGAGGACCCATCTGGAGTCTGCGGGCGTCTCCGTGAGTCCCTACGAAGCCGACAAGCTGGCGGCCGACCAGGTCCTCGTGGTGGGGACCGGCGGCGGACGGGAACTGGCCAAGAATGCGGACGCTATCGCCGACTGGCTCAAAACGGGCGGCCACGTGCTGGCCCTCGGGCTCGACCAGCAGGAGGCAAACGCCTTCCTGCCGATGAAGGTGGAGATGCAGAGCGGAGAGCACATCGCGGCCCATTTCGATCCGTTCGGCGCGGGCTCTCTGCTGGCGGGCGTGGGACCCGCGGACGTCCACAACCCCGCCCCACGGGAGCTGCCCCTCGTGTCCGGAGGCGCCTTCACAATCGGCAACGGCGTCCTGGGGAGAGCCAAAAAGGAGAACGTCGTCTTCTGTCAACTCGCGCCCTATAGCATCAGCAAGGGCCGGGGAGCAGTGCCCTCTCTCACCGTGAACGAAGAGGATGCCGCGTACGGCAAGCAAAGCGCGCTACTGACCATGGGTACGGTGCCGTGGGGCCAGTTCGGACAAAAGGTCGAGGCCGGGGAGGTCGGCAAAACCTACACCTTTGCCGTCTTCGTCAAGAGCCTCGACGGGCCGGTCCGCGCCCGCCTCGAGGTCGAGCGGGCCGGCAGCCCGTGGGACAGGGCGGCGCGGGGCGACGACGTCGCTTTCGACGCAAACGCCTGGACCGAGTTGCACGTCACCTTCAAGGTCGACAAGCCCTACCCGGAGGGTTGGTCTGCCTACATCCACTGCGGCCAGGAAGGCGCGCGATTCCGGGCCGACCTGTTCCGGCTCCACGAAGGTGACTATGTACCCGTGAAAACCCCGGCCGCGGGCGAGGGTGCGCGAGCGGCGTCTGAGACCGAGAACCTCTTCACCAACCCGAGCTTCGAGGCCGGGACCGAGCCGTGGTCCTTCTCCTACCGCACGGAGCAGCACAACCTCAAGCGAGCCTATCGCCGAGCGTGCTTCCTCATGGCACGCCTGCTGGCCAACATGGGCGTACAGGGCTCGACGCCTCTTCTGGAGCGATTCTCGACCCCGGTGGGCGGCGGCGCCGCGGGCTCCGTGGCCCGGAACGGCGACTTCCGCGGCGATGCGGACGGCGACGGCATGGCCGACGAGTGGGCGTTCTCGTCGGGCTCCAAAGAGGCCACCTGCACGCGCGAGAGGATGCGGGAGGGCGCCGACGCGTGGTCTCTGGCGCTTGAGTGTCCGCCCGTCGAAGGCGAGAAGATGCCGAGCGTCATGCTGGCCCAGTACGACGTGCCCGTCACCAAGGGCCAATGGTACCATATTTCCTTGAAGGCCCGTGCCGAACGCCTGGCCGCCAACAGCGTTACCATGACGATCACCAACATGGCCAACTGGCGGTCGTTCTTTGAATACCAGCGCTTCGCGCCCGGGCCGGCGTGGGAGCAATTCAGCTTCGAAGTGCAATCCAGCGACACGGCCGACGAGCGGACGCGGTTCCAGATCTGGTACAGCGGGGCCGGAAAGCTGTGGCTTTCCGACGTGCGCGTCGAGCCCATCAGCGATCCGGCGGAAGGCCGGTGGCTCGAAGGGTTCTACCTCGACGTGCCGCAAGAGTGGGATGACCCCTACCGGTTCTTCCGCTGGTAGAAGGGGAGGCGCGGATCGATGCGCTGAAGTCGCCGAACCCCCAAAGGTCGCTTGCTTCGGGGCTAGGCATGGGAGCGCGCCATGCTAAGGATCGGCCGAAGAATAGGTTCCCGATCTCAGTAGCAGGCACACGCCGTGTGCCGTCCGCCGGTTACGGCACACGGCGTGTGCCTACTACTGGGGAAATGCGGAAGTTATTCTTCGGGCGATCCTAAATGAGCGTGCGCGATTGTGGCACAGAAGACAGGGAACCGAATCCGGGAGGAACAGGGCCCCTCCGGCCTTGTGCCGGGGGAAAGGGGGGTTGGGAACTAGACGCGGTAGTGATCAAACCCTTTTCCCCCGGCACAAGGCTTGTGGGGCGTGTTCCATAATCGCGCACGGTGATTTACAATGGGCTGCGCCGTCGGCCCGGATCGGCTCTCGGCGGATGCCCCCTGGGGAATCCGAGTCGACCGGACGCCGCGCCGGCGGCACGTTGGCGGCCGGATCTTCGGGCAGGAAAGGCCGTTCGGCTGTTTTTCCGGGTAGCAATATAGGGAGTAACGGCTCATGTGTATCCACTGCACTCGTCGGCGTTTTCTCGGGGCAACTGCAATGAGCGGAATGGCACTGGCGGCGGGTCACTTGGCGGCCGAGAGCGACGCACCGAGCCCCCCGCCCTCGCCCGCTACGAAGGTCCGGATCTGCGCAATCATCGCCGGCAGCGCACCGGATCGTAGTTGGTGCCTCTCGGAGGCGGAGGTCGCGGCGGTGACGAAGCGCTTGGCCGAGGCGGAGGCGAACCTCGGCAACGTGGAGTTCGTCATCGGCCAGGCATGCACCGCCGAGGAGACCGCCCAGTTGCTCGAGAAAGCGGGGCCGGACGCGCCCGTGCTGGCCGTCAGCGCCGACATCTTCGGCCTGAGCAACTTCAACCGCGAGAACGCGGTCATGCCCACCGTCTTCAAACAGGGCCGGCCGGCGGCCGTCTTTCATCTGCCCGTCGTCGGCGGGCACGACTGGTGCCTGGTGAAGCCGTGGCGCGACGAGGGGCACCGGGTCACGCTTTTCAACACGAGCGACCTCGACGAGCTGGAGCGGGCGGCCGCCCTGCTGAGGGTGATCCCACTATTGCGCCGAAGCCGCGTGCTCTGCTCGCCGCCGTTCAAGGGCACGCCCGAGGCGTACGCGCCGGATCAGGTGAAAGAGCGGCTGGGGGTCGAAATGGTGGCCATTCCCGACGGGCGTTACGACGAGGTCCTGGCCGGCGTCGACGCTGCCGCCGCGGAGAAGGAGGCCCAGCAGTGGATCGACGAGGCGAAGGGCGTGGTCGAGCCGAGCCGGGAGGACGTCGTCAAGGCCGCGGGGGCGAGTCTGGCGTTGGAAAAGCTGATCGCCGAGAACCGCGCTCAAGGGCTGTGCGTCGGCACCTGCATGCGCTGGCTGCCGCGCGGCTTTCCGTGCCTGGGCTTTTCACGCCTCAACGACCGGGGCATCCCCGCCGCCTGCGACGGCGACATGGATTGCGTGCTGACGATGCTCATCTTCCAGCACGCCTTGAATCAGGCGGGTTTCCTGGGCAATGCCGGGGGCGTCGATACGTCCAAGAACGCCTTTCATCTCTCCCACTGCTCCGCCCCGCTGAGAATGGAAGGCCCCGCGAGCCCCAAGGCGTCCTATCTCTTGCGGCGGCACGCGGAGGTCCAGGGCGGCGCGGTGCCCGAGGTCCATTATCGCATCGGGCAGAAGATCACCTTCACCAAGCTCGTGCACCTCGACACCCTGTTGGTGTTCACCGGAACGATCATCGAGGTTCCCGAGGTTCCCAAAGGCACCGAGCGAGGCTGCCGCACGGAACTCGTCGCCGAGGTGGACGACGCCGACAAGCTCCTGGACAACTGGGGCGGCGGGGCGCTCGGCGCGAGCGCCAAGGACTATTACGCCTCCCTGCACCGAGTGGCCTACTACGGCGACCACACCCGGACCATCCGCCACTTGGCCCACCTGATGGGGCTTACGGTTGTGCAGGAGGGCTGACGGTCGACGTTTTGGGGATTCCCGAAATTCGACCCTGCTCGGCACGCTCCTATTGATCCTTGCATAGCAAATGCGCGAGGCCAGCCGACGGGAGGCCGGAAAACAAGGGAGTTCGGCCCGTTGGCGCGATCATTAGCTATGCAAGGCTCAATAGGGAGGCGGACCTGGCGCGGATGACGCCGGAGTCCGCCCCGCACACCCCTTCTTACGGGTGGCAGGCGTCATGGCCTCCGCCATCGTCCAGAAGCCTCTGGCAAAGGCTTCTCAACGCGCCCGATCTAACGAAGGCTTTTTGCGATAACGCCTTGCGCCGCGTGCGTTAAGTCGAACCCCTCTGTGGCAGTGTCCTGATGCTTCCATCCCAGTATTCCAGGGCTGGCGTGCCAATGCAACCAATCGGACACTTGAGCGGCCAAATTATCGGGGCCGTACGTGGGAACAGGGGGAGATATTCCCGTGCTAACCTATTCCCAAAGCAATGAGCTCCCGGCTTTGCAGATCCTGATTGGCTGTAATTGTCCCGAGCGCGCCCTTGCCTACTCCGGCATAATTGAACGCTGCAAAAGAGCAAGGCTGCCACGTGGTAAGCATGAGGGATCACTGGAAGAGGGTCTTCGCGTTTCAGACAACAGGCAAGCAGTGAAACGCATTCGCGTGCGATGCGACGTCATCGCTGGTTCATTTCTGTCCCACGTTTCCGAGAGGTTACACAATGAACATCAGAGAAATGAGATCAATTGTCGGTGCGGTCGTGCTCGGCTTCACCGTATTGGCCGTCACTCTCGCGGGAACCTCTCCAGTTGCCGCGCAGGCCCAGAAAGCCGAGGTGGACCGCACGGAACTCCCGATCAAGAAGCCCTGGTATCCACCCATCACGACCCTGGACGCCCGCGACGCCACCGCCCCTCCGGTGTTTCGCGTCGAAGCGCCGAAGGACGCGCCGAACGTGGTCATCATTCTGCTCGATGACCTCGGCTTCGGGGGCACCAGTGCCTTTGGCGGTGTGATCCACACGCCACATTTCGACAAGCTGGCGAGGGGTGGGTTGCGTTACAACCAGTTCCACACGACCGCGCTCTGCTCGCCGACGCGACAGGCATTGAAGACGGGACGGAACCACCATTCCTGCAACCAAGCGAAGATCACCGAAGTGGCCACCTCGTTTCCGGGTGCCACCGGGGAACTTCCCAACGACGTAGCTCCGCTTTCCCAGATGCTGCGCATGAACGGCTACAGCACCGCGGCCTTCGGCAAGTGGCACGAAACGGCAGTCTGGGAGATCAGCCCCTCCGGTCCGCTGGATCGCTGGCCCACGCTGCAGGGGTTCGACAAGTTCTACGGGTTCATGGGTGGCGAAACGAACCAGTGGAGCCCTTCCCTTTATGATGGCGTCAACCCGATCGACCCGCCGGACGAGCCCGGATATCACTTCATGAACGACATGGCCACCCAGGCCATCAACTGGGTGCGGTTTCAGCAATCGCTTACCCCCGATAAGCCCTTCTTTGTCTATTTCGCCCCGGGCGCGGTCCACGCCCCCCATCATGTTCCACAGCAGTACATCGACAAACAGAAGGGGCGCTTTGATGCCGGCTGGGACGTGATCCGGCAGCAGATCTTCGAGAATCAGAAGCGACTGAGAGTGATCCCGGCGGACACGAAGCTGGCGGCCAAACCGAAGGACATCAAGGACTGGGCCGACCTTTCGGCGGACGAGAAGAGACTGTTTGCCCGCCAAGCCGAGGTATTCGCCGCCTATCTGGACATGACCGACACCGAAACCGGTCGTCTCATTCAGGCCATCGAAGACCTGGGAGAACTCGACAATACGCTCGTCTTCTACATCGCCGGCGACAACGGCACCAGCGCCGAGGGCCTCATGAATGGTCTCTACAACGAGATGACCTATTTCAACGGCGAACCCAAGGGATCCGATGTCTCTTTCATGTTGAATTACTACGACCAGTGGGGGAACCCGGAGACCTATCCTCACATGGCGGCCGGATGGGCGGTCTGCTTCGATTCGCCGTTCACCTGGACCAAACAGGTGGCCTCGAACTACGGGGGAACCCGCAACGGCCTGGTCGTCCACTGGCCCAACGGCATCAAGGCCAAGGGCGAGCTGCGTTCCCAGTGGCATCACGTGATCGACGTCGCGCCGACCGTCTTGGAGGTCTGCAAGCTGCCGCAACCACGTATCGTCAACGGCGTTCCGCAGAGACCCATCGAGGGCGTGAGCATGGTCTACAGCTTTGACAACGCCAAAGCCCCGGATCGGCACCAGATCCAGTATTTCGAAATGTTCGGAAACCGCGGGATCTACTTCGACGGCTGGTTTGCCGGAACCCTCCACGTGACGCCCTGGGGCGCCCCCAAGAATAAACTCCGGGACGACATCTGGGAACTCTACCATGTGAAAGAGGACTTCAGCATGTCCGAAAACCTGGCCGCCAAACACCCTGAGATTCTCGAGGAACTCAAGGGCGTTTTCCTGGCCGAAGCGGTCAAATACAAAGTCCTGCCCCTGGATGATCGCAGACAAGAGTTGTTTGATCCCAATCAGGCGGGGCGGCCGGACCTGATGTTCGGAAGGAAGACCCTGACCCTCTACGAAGGTATGGGATCATTGCTGGAGAACGACTTCATCAACGTCAAGAACACCTCCTTCGAGATAGTCGCGGTGGTTGCAGGAACCGGCACGGACACCAACGGCGTCATCGTGCAACAGGGCGGCCGGTTTGGGGGCTGGAGCCTCTATATCAAAAAGGGGAAACCCGTCTTTGCCTACAACTACCTCGGGCTGAAGACCTACACCGCGGCCGGCGAAGCCGCCTTGCCCAACGGCAAGTCAACGCTAACGATGGAATTTGCCTACGATGGCGGTCAGCCGGGCGCCGGAGGAACCGCTACGATATCGATCGACGGGAAAAAGGTCGGCTCGGCCCGTGTGGAAAAAACCGAGCCGAATGTCTTCTCGGCCGACGAGACGGCCAACGTCGGCATGGACAAGGAAACCCCGGTCTCGGAAGACTACACGGCCAAGACCAGCAGGTTCACCGGCAAGATCGCAAAGGTGACCATCACGTTGAAGTGAATTGAAGTGCAACAGTTGTGCTCATCGAATGAGGTGGGTGGGCACGTCGGGACTCCAGAGGAGAAGAGAAATGAGAACAAGAGACTTGTTCACACCGGTCCTGGCCGGACTGGTTGCAGCCAGCGTGGTGACCACCTTCGGGGCGCAACCGCCCAAGATGAAGATGACAACCGAAATCCCGCCGGGGATCGCGATACCGGATCGAGTGGACACACCGATAGGGACCTTGAATTTCCTCGATGGTGTACCGGACGAGAAAACATCGCGGAAGGTCTATTACCATCTCGACTTCCAGCGAGGTGTGCAGGCCTATCTGTCCAGCATTCAGATCGCATCGATGCACGGAATGCGTAGAGGGATTCTCGAATTCGGCCCGGCAAACAAGACCGTGCTCATGTTTGCAGACCTGATGGACTCCAAGGCGCTCTTCCTGACACCGAACACGACGTCTATCTACAACGTGGCGTGGCTCGATCTGAAGGACGGGCCGATGGTCATCGACACACCGCCGAACGTGCTGGGCATCATTGACGATTACTGGTTCCACTACGTTACCGATTTCGGTAACGCGGGCCCAGACAAGGGCAAAGGCGGCAAGTTCCTGATCCTGCCGCCGGACCATAAGGGCGATGTACCGGACGGCTATCACGTGGCGCGTTCCGAAACTTGCGGCAACTGGGTCATCTGGCGTGGTTTCCAGGTGAATGGCGATACCCGTCCCGCCGTCGAAGCGACCCGGCAGCAATTTCGCATGTACCCACTGGCGCAAGCAGACAACCCGCCGGACATGACATTCATCAACGTGTCCGGCAAGAACTTCAATACGATCCACGCCATGGATTACACGTTCTTCGAGGAAGTGAACGAAGTCGTTCAGGCAGAGCCGAGCGAAGGCCAGGATCCGGAAATCCTCGGCCTGCTGGCTTCCATCGGCATCAAGAAGGGCACACCCTTCAAGCCGGACGCCCGGATGAAGAAAATCCTGGAGGCCGCCGCCGATGTGGGGAACGCCACGGCACGTACTCTGGCAGCACGCCCGCGTGAAGATGCCTTCTACTTCTATCCGGGCGAAGGCGTCTGGAACACGCCATTTATTGGCGGCAGTTATGAGTTCCTCAATAACGGTGCCCGCTTGCTGGATGCCCGCAGTTTCTTCCACTTCTACGCGACGGGCATTACCCCCGCGATGACCAAGGCGCCGGTGGGTGCCGGTTCGCAATATGCCGTGGCCTATGTTGACGCTGAAGGCGAAGCCCTCAACGGCGGCAAAACCTACGAAGTGCATCTGCCACCGAACGTTCCGGCCAAGGATTTCTGGTCCTTCACGCTGTACGACAACCAGACGCGCTCCATGCTCCAGACCGATCAGCAGTTTCCAGGTCTCGATAACAACAAGAAGGGGTTACAGCAAAACGCCGATGGTTCCTTCGACGTTTACTTCGGTCCCAAAGCCCCCGCGGGGAACGAGGGCAACTGGATCCAGACCATCCCCGGCAAAGGCTGGAACATGCTTTTCCGCCTCTACGGTCCGCTGGAGCCCTGGTTCGACAAAACCTGGCGGCCGGGCGATCCCGAATTGGTAGAGTGAGCCCGCTCACATTCCGGCAGCGACCGGGTTGGACCTGCTCACGGACGCGGAACTGAGAGCGGCGGCGCGTGCAGAGTCCGACGAGCGGACCGGCGGCAAGCCATACGAATCGCTCTGCGAGAGAGACGCGCCGATCGGCGGGCACCGCCCGGAGCATCAGGATGGCCACGATCAGGCACGGATGTCTGTATCTGAGTTGATGACGAAGAAGCAGCAGTGAAAGGTCACGATCACCGTGAAGTAAGGCGGAACGGTCCCGTCAACTTGCGCGATGATTACGGCTGCGCACGGTGTCATCCGGGGCCATTGTTTCGTTCGATCAATCCGGCGTGATGCCTAGAGTCGCACGTGACGACAAAGATATTGTGTCGATCCGCGTTGTCGTCCGATCACGCTGCGCTCATGGAGGGGCTAGCTGTGCGCCGAATCCTGCTTCTTTTCGCCCTTATCGTTCCTGCGTTGCCTGGGGCAAGCCTGGGCCAGGAAGTACCGCCGGAATGCCTCTGCTGCCGCGAGCACTTGACCGGCGATATGTTCGGCATGCGCCCCTGTCTTGCCGAGCACGGCATTCTCGCCGACCTGCAACTGACGCAGTTTTACCAGGGGGTCGCGGGCGGAGGCCACGAGCAGACCTTCCAATACGGCGGAAAACTCGATTACGAGTTCACCTTCGTGGGCGAGAAGCTCGGGCTATGGAAAGGCTTCACGGCAATGATGCACGCCGAGACGCGATTCGGCGAAGATGTGAACCGTGAGGCCGGCGTCCTGGCTTTTCCCAACACGAACATGCTCTGGCCCTATCCGGAGGAACACCTCACCTCGATCTCGGGGCTGTTCTTGATGCAAGCACTGAATGAAAGAGTTGCCCTGACTGCGGGGAAGTTCAACGGGATCGACCTGTTCAACATGCTGTATCCCAACAACGGTCGCGGCATCGATGGGTTCATGAATCTGTCGTTTCTGCTCCCGCCCACGCTTTTTCGGACCACGGGCCTATCCATCAACGCTGCGGGCATCCTCGGGATGAAGGGACAACAAATCCAAAGCGCACTGCTCGTATACGACACACATAGCTCGTCGACCACCGTTGCCCCCAACTTGTTCGACCAAGGAGCCGTGGTGCTCGGCTACCATCGCTTCTTCACGGACATCGGGGGCCTCCCAGGGTCACATGGCTTCCTGGGGAACTACAGCAATCGAACGTACACTTCTACGGATCCCTTGGATTGGACCATTCTCCCTGGCGAGGGACTCGCAGCCGGGCAACAGACCGGCTCGTGGACGTTGGCCTACTTCCTCGACCAGATGTTGTGGGTGGATTGCTGCAACGAAAAACGAAACGTCCGCTTGTTCAGCGTGTGGTCGCTGGCGGACGGGAATCCGAACCCATACCACTGGTCCGGCAACGTGCAGCTTCAGGGCAGCGGCCTGATCCGGGGACGGGAGTCTGACACAATGGGAGTCGGCTACTTCTACGACGGACTCAGCAGCGACTTCAAGCAGTTGGTCAGTGCGCTTCCAACCGTGGATCTGGAGGATGTACAGGGTGTCGAACTCTACTACAACGCGGCCCTCACCCCGTGGTTCCACCTGACGGCGGACTTGCAGATTGTCGACAACCAGAACGTCGCGGACGATACCGCGATCATCCTCGGCCTCCGCGCGAATGTCGATCTCTAAGGCGCGCTAAGTCTCAGAAACCCGTGCGGCGTAGGACAGCCCGTAAATAGACCGATCCGGACACACCGCTGAGGACCGCCGCGCGGATCGCGACGCGACCCCTGCTGGGGGCTGGAGTGTGCCGAGGACTTGATGCGTCATCCCGGAGCGGCGAGCACCAGAGCGTCTGCCGGGCGGGCCCTTCGACGGGGCGCGAGGAACCCACGGTGTCTTGAAAGACGCGTGCCCCGCCGCCTATCCCGGGCAACGGGCGGAGGTTCCCAGCGACTCCAAGGCGGCGGCCTCATCCTTGGCGATGTGAAGGACACGGTCCAGCCGGAGGAACTCCAGGGTCTCCTGCGCCCGCAGCCGAACCGAATGAAGCACCAATCGCCCGCCCGCCTCGTGGATGCGCCTGTGGGCTGAGAGCAGCCAGCCGATGCGTCGGGTGTCGATGATGGGGACGTCCGCCATACTCAGCAAGGCATGGCCGCCGGGGTGCACGAAGTCGTCGAGGTTGGGTTCGCCCTCTGGGGAAAGGCTCTCCCGAATCACGGGGGGCTCCAACTCGCAGACGACGCTGCCGGCTTGGGTCACAGGTAGAGGGGACTCATAGGTAGTGCTCACGGGGCGTTCTCCGTCACGAGGGGAAGTGGGCTGGGGTTACTGAAAGCATAGCTTCCCCTGCGCACTCCGCCCCGCACGAACCGCGTACCCCTCGTGGCCGGAGAGGGGTGCCGCTCCGGGGGGGGCGACCCGGTGGTTCCCTGGGAGAGTCGAATTGTCGCTGAAGACGACGGGTGATCGTCGCCCGGCCCGTTGTGGACCGGATTCGCCAGATCGGCGACAAGCCGTCAACCGGTCGGACTTGAGAGAACCCGATGCTCTACCGGTTCTCCGGCACCGTGGCCAGGTAGGAGCTGAGGACGCCGACGTTGGTGATGAACGTGTGGCAGTCGATCACGCGGCGCGTGGGGTCGTCGTCGCCGTGGTAGCTGAGACGTCCGTCGTCGACCCATCGGCCTCGATCGTCCAGCCCGGCGATGACCGCCTTCACCCGCGCGATCTGCGACGCCGATGCCTTGCGCGGCGTCTTCGAGGGCTCCCGCCGGAGCTGGCTCGGATCGAGCTCCACGAGCCGCTGGTAATCGCGCTCGATGCGGTCGATGCCGCTCCCCACCTGGAAGGCGTAGTGGGTCGGCATGTCGGCGTCGCTGTCGGTGAGCTCGTACTGCTTGGTGAAATAGAGGGGTTTGTTGGTTTCGAGCTCGTAGAACCGGGCGAGCCGGCCGTCGGGCAGCTCGGAGCGGCGGAAGTAGGCGATCGCCCGGGGGAGCGGCTCCAGGTACTGCTTGTCGCCGGTCTGGCGATAGAGTTGCAGGAGGGTGCGCATCACGCCTTGCGACTCGCCGCCGGTGATCGAAGGGGGCTCGAACTTTCGGGCCCAGGCCGGGTGCACGTCGGCGTCGTACTGTTGGGCCCAGGCCGGCTGGGGCTCGGGCATTTGGGCCAGGAGGATGAACTGGCCGGCCCGATCCACCGCCGCCCGATAACGCGCGTCGCCGTAGACCTCGTGCGCCATGAACATCACGTCGATCACGTCGCCGATCGCGTTGTCGTTGAACGTGTAGAACGCCGAGTAGTTCGCTTTGGGGTACTCGCGCGACCACGATTCCGGGTAGCTCGCATTCTTGACGGGGAACTGCTCGGGATCGCACGGGGCAACGAACCGCTGCGGCCAGGCACCGATCGGATACTGAACCGCGACGAGCCGATCCAGGGCGTAGGCCGCCGCCTCGTGGATCTTCTCGTCCGCGAAATCGAGCGTTTTGTCCAACTGCATCAGGAGCCGCAAGGCGGCTTGGGTCGTGTTGTCGTCCAGCGTGCTGGTGTTGCGGCGGCCTTCGGCGGCGGGCTCGACGCGGTAGGCGTACCGCTTGCGCCGCTCGGGATCGAACTCGATCCGGTAGTCCCAGCCGCCCGATTCGAGCTGTCCGCGGACCAGGCAGTACGCGGCGCGGCGCGCCGCTTCGAGCAGGTAGGCGTCGTCCGTGTCGCGGTACGCACTGAGGAAAGCCATGCCGACCGGCGGCGTACCGGGCGGCTGCACCCAGACCGTCGTATCGGTGGCCTTCCCTTCCCCTTCGCGGCTGGCCAGGTCTTCGCTGTATCGCCACAGAAAGCCCCCTTCGGTGGAGACCTGCCCGGTGAAGAAATCGGTGGCCTTGCGCAGGGCCTGGGCGGCCTGTTGGCGCAGCGCTGCGTCGTCCGACCGCGCCGCACAGGGCACGATCGACCCGATGAGCGCGACAACGGCTAACAATCGGCGATTCATCAGCTCCCTCCTCAGTGTCGGCACCGTGAACAGTTCGACCGTTCCAGCGGGCATGCCGGCCACCCGCCGGACCGCCGGTGCCCCTGTTTTAGCAGAATCGCCGGGCGATGCCAGATCCCTGCCCGCAACGTGGGCCAGATGCCTGGAGTACGAATCTGTCGCGACGGGTGGCGGGGCGGATTTGCGGGCGTCGGTCGGATCGCGTATTCTCTGCACTGGGGAGTCGTACGGCCGCCGTGGGGCAGGCGCGCGTTGCGGCCAACTCGCAAGGAGGAATCTCATGGGACTGTTTGGCAAGACCGAGCCGTCGTCCGGCGGCGTACTCTTCTGGTTCAACTGGCAAGAGATCTCCGACGGCGGCCATAGCTTCTACGGGGCCTACGTCTACAAGCAGTTGCTCCCGCACTTCGCACCGAACCGGGAGCAGTTCCCCACGGGCTACTACGTCTTCTTCGATGGCGACTTCCTGCCCCAGGGCCCGGCGCAGATTCCGTACGGCGGGGCCGAGGAGGCTCGCTGTCTGGAGGAGGTCCGGCGGCAGGGCGCCGACCGCTGCTACCTGGTGGCGGTCCACGGCATGGGCCCCGTGGACTTCGCGGAAGTCGACCGGGGACTGCGTGGCGGGGACGTCGTCGGGTACCTCGGCATCACGTCTTGTCCCGGGATCGACTTCGAGGAGTTCTATCGGTTGACCGGCAGCATGTCGCTGCCGATTGCCTTCCAGATACGGGGGCGGGCTTTCCAGAAGGAGAGCTTCGGTTTTGTGAGCGACGAGGCGTTGCGGTCGATGGGATTCGAGCCGTCGGAGTCGGAAGCATGACGCCGCCGATCTCGCGTGTGACGGCCGGAGTCTTCGCCGCGAGACCCGGCGGAACGCGAAAGTCCTTCTTCGCCCGCTGCTGACGGTCAACCGAAGCTTGCGGCCTCTTTTCGGCCTGCCTATACTGGTGGCTGAATCGTCCTGCGTCACTCCATAATTCATTCAACCCTGTTTTGCAGCGAAAGGAGCGTGACATGAGATGGCAAGGCTTGACGAGCGCCCTGGCAGTTTTGCTGGTGGTGAGTGCGGGAGTCGCCCTGGCCGCCGAACCGAAGGGCGAGGGCAAGTGGCAGTCGCCGTTCGACGGCAAGAGCCTCGCGGGCTGGGAGCAGCACGGCGGCAAGGCGGTGTACAAGGTGGAGGACGGGGCGATCGTCGGCCACTCCGTCCCCAACACCCAGAACTCGTTCCTTTGCACCAAGGAGCGGTTCGGCGACTTCGAGCTCGTGTTCGAGGTGAAGGTCGACAACGCGCTGAATAGCGGCGTGCAGATCCGCAGCAACATCAAGGAGACCGAGAAGGAGAAGGACCGCGTGTGGGGCCCGCAGGTCGAGATCGCGGCCTCCCCGGACGGGGCAGGCTACATCTACGGCGAGGCCACCGGCCGCGGTTGGCTCAGCCAGGAGCGGACCAAGCAAGACGCCTTCAAGAACGGCGAGTGGAACTGCTACCGCGTGCTCGCCAAGGGCGCGAACATCAAAACCTGGCTGAACGACCAGCCGATCGCCGACCTGACCGACGAAGAGTCTGCCCGCGAGGGCCTCATCGGCCTCCAAGTGCACGGCGTGGGCAAGCGCGAAGAGCCGCTCTTCGTCCGCTGGCGGAACCTCAAGATCCGCAAGCTGTAGCGACCGCGGCGCCTCGGAGCATGCTTCGTCGACGCCTCACACGTCGCAGATCCTCACCGCCTGCCGTAGGCTCTCCATCGCGTCGGGCCGCTTGGGGACGAACTCCTGGCCGACGTGGCCCGTGTAGCCGGTCTCGGCGATCGCTTGCATGAGCTTCGGGTAGTCGAGCTCTTGCGTCTGGTCGATCTCGTTCCGCCCGGGGTAGCCGCCGGTGTGGTAGTGGCCCCAGCAGTCGTGGTGGTCGCGAATGTCGGCCAGCGGGTCTTCCTTCATCATCGCCGCGTGGTAGATGTCGTAGAGCACCTTGACGCGCGGCGAGCCGACCTGCTGGACGAGCCGGACGCACCACTCCGTCGAGTCGGCCATGTAGTCCTTGTGATCGATCGAGTTGAGCAGCTCCAGGCAGACCGTGATCTTCTTCTTCTCGGCGTACGGGGCGATCTTCTTCAGGCCGATCACGCAGTTCTTGAGGCCCTCCTCGTCGTCCATGCCCTCGCGGTTGCCGGAGAGGGTGATCACGCTGGGGAAGCCGGCGGCGGCCGTGTCGTCGATCGACTGCCGGACCTTGGCCAGACACTCGTCGTGGTTCTCCAGGCGGTTGATCCCCTTGGCGATCCCGTGGCTGGGGGTCATCGCGCAGATCAGGCCGTGCTTCTCAAGCGCAGGCCACTGGTCGGGCGTGGTCAGCTCGATCGACTTGAGCCCCATCTCCGCACAGGCGGCGGCAAACTCGTCGAGGCTCGTGCCCGATTGCTTCATGTACCGCCGGTAGCACCACAGGCAGACCGACTGGTTGATCCGCCCTTTGAGCCCCGCCGCGGAGACCTCGCGGGCCAACGGCCAGGCGGCGCCGAGCGCTGCGGCGCCGGCCATCGAGCGGAGCATGGACCGCCGATTCAACGCGGATCCGGCTATCAGGTTTTGGCTGGGAGATTCGGCCATAAGTCACTCCTTCATCGCTGAACAAGGCCAGGCAGGACGTCGAACTTGCCCCGACGGGGTCTCTTGATGGTACCTTGGACGTCCGCCCGGGGCAACGATCGGCAGCCTGCATGGGCCGGCGACACCCCGGCGCCCGACGGCGTCCCACGGGGCCGGCCATTGACACACGGCACTCGCCGCAGGGAAGATGGGTAGGCAAGCGACCGCGGCGTGCAGCCGGGCGCGTCGGATCGGAAAGACTCCGGGTAAGTGGGGGTGCTACGATGGCCGGGCCCAGAATGACCAGGAGCGAGTTTCTGCGGGACGGTTCCTGCCTGGCGGCCGGGGCGATGCTCGGCGGCATCATCGCCCCCGAGTGTGGCCGCTGCGAGGAGAACGGGCGTGGCGACCCGGCGCCGACTGCCGAGGGCAACAGGCCGGGGGCCTCGTATTCGGGAATGTCGCTGAGACCCAGCCAGCTTCTCTGCGCCGTGTGCTCCCTTGGCGAAGCCGGTTCGGGACCTGAGCGCGAACGGCTCAAAGAGGTGCTTGCCAGGGTCCGAGAGAGTCCCGACGTGCCCATCACCCTGAGGTGCAGCGTGGGCGACATTTTCGGGTATCAGGACCCCGTCGCGGAAGGTGAGGCTCCCGAAGGCTTCGAATGCGACAGGAGAAGAGACCTGGACGTCCTTCTGAGGCTGAACCTTCCCCCGGGGGTCACGCTCACCGCGAGGATTCTTCTCCATCGCCTGCTGGATGGAATCACGACCGTCTCGGGAATCTGTGATTACGATACGGCCACGTCCGATGCTTGGAAGGGCTGCCCGAAGGCAAGAAGCGGACGCTACGAGAAAGCCCGCGAGCAGGGGATCGAAGCGATCATTCCGCCGAGATCCGAAGAGGAGATGGAAAGGGAGAAGAAGGCGTCTCTGGCGGCGATGGTCGAAGCGGAGGCAATTCCCGTCCGACCGCACATCCTCCTGTGTGCCGTGTGCCAGTATGGGGGCGGGGTGCGGCCGCCCTTCAAGCCGGACAACTTGCCCGAGCTCGTGCAGCTCATTCTCCGGAAGCCCGACACGCGGATCACGATGGCCCGAGGCGCCGACTGGATGATGTGTGCCCCCTGTCCGAGCCGGGCTTCTCGATTGAATGCGTGTGTCAACGTGAAGGGTTCCGGCGGCTTGACCAATCAACTGAGAGACCTGCGCACGCTTCAGAGACTGGGATTGACGTACCGCGCCACGATGAAGGCGAGGGATCTCTATAAGTTGATTTTCGAGCGGATTCCCGGCACGCTTGACGTTTGCCGGTTCGATAGCCCCACTCCTTCCGTCTGGTGGGACCCTTGTGGCGCGATGACGACGAACAAGCCGGAGTACGAGAAGGGGCGAGAGATGCTGATGAAGGAGTTCGGATAACCTCCAAGCGGCTGCCACGCGTTCTCGGAAGACGGCAATCCGCGGCCGGCGGCACTCGACGCGGATACCTGGCTTGGCGAACAGCCGAGCCGACCCTCCCCACCGACGAATGTTCGTCCTTGACTGTGAGCTTGGAGCTGAAGATGAACGACCGCCAGCGATTCGTCGCCACGATGCACTACGGGCCGCGGGATCGCGTGCCGATCTGCGACTTCAGCTTCTGGGACGAGACCGTCGAGGCGTGGTACGCCGAAGGGCTGCCGCGGAGCGTCAACCGCGATAACAGCGACGACTACTTCGGCATGGACCCGGTCTTCCGCTGCGTGCTCGATACCGAGACCGTCGCCCTGACCGCCCCGGCCCATCCCGACCGCTCGATGTTCGAGGGGGTGTTCGTCGGGCTGGTGCCGGAGTTCGATTGCGTCGTGCTCGAAGACCGCGGCGACGCCCAGCTCATCCAGCAGCCCGACGGGGTCCGCGTGCTCAAGGCCAAGTCGATGAGCTCCATCCCGCTCCACCAGGGGCACTTGCTCGTCGACCGCGCAAGCTGGCGGGAGCACTACCTGCCGCGGCTCGATCCGGACGACCCCCGCCGCTACCCGAAGGACTGGGACCAGTGCGTGAAGCTCTGGCGCGATGAGAGCCGCGAGCTGCCGCTGTTCCTCCCCGGCGGGAGCTTCTTTGGCTGGATCCGCAACTGGATGGGGCTCGAGGCCGTCTCGTATCTGGTCTACGACGACCCGGCGTGGTTCGACCAGATGGTCACGGCGGTGGCCGACTGCGTGATCGGCGTCCTCACCCGGGTGCTCGAAACCGGCGGGGTGTTCGACGGGTGCAGCCTGTGGGAAGACATGTGCTACTCGGGCGGGCCGCTCCTGGGGCCCGAGCAGTTCAAGCGCTTTCTCGTCCCCCACTACCGCCGGCTGGCCGATCTGTTGCACGCTCATGGCGTCGACGTGATCTGGGTCGACTGCGACGGCAAGATCGACGAGCTACTCCCCCTGTGGCTCGACGCGGGCGTCAACGGCATGATCCCCATCGAGGTCGGCACGTGGGGCGCCGACGCGATCGAGTTCCGCAAGCAGTACGGCCGCGACCTCCTGATGATGGGCGGGTTCAACAAGCGGATCCTCGCCCGCGACAAGCGGGAGATCGAAGCCGAAGTCCGCCGCCTCTCCCCGCTGGTCGAAGAAGGCGGGTACATCCCCTTCTGCGACCACCGCGTGCCGCCCGACGTGCCGATGGAGAATCACCTCTTCTACGTCAAGTGCGCCCGGGAGATATGGGGCCACGGCACGAACCTCAGGCCGATGCGGATTGACATCTGACGCAGATCGCAGGGCGGGTGCTTGCACCCACGCGTTCGATCTGCCGCTCGGCGAGCAGTACACCGCAGAGCCGCCTGCCACGCGTCGTTGGTCAGACCTGAACATGACGTCCGCTGACGGCACGCGCCGTGTGGGCTGCTACTTTCATCGAACGCCGTGAACGGTTACCCCCGTTTTCCGCAACGTCCCGCCCCACCGGGAGGGTCGCGCTCGGCCCACGCGGCCCATCCCCGTTTTCCGCAACGCCGCGGCCTATCGGGAGGGTCGCGCGTGGCCCCGCTCGCGCCCCGAATCCGCCCGCTTCCCGCCCGAGCGCGGGAAAAACTGGGCGCCCCCGGGGGCGGCCAGAAATGGCCTTGAGGCTCGGCGCTAACATGGTATGCTCGAACGTGTTAGGTAGACCACGTCACGCCCGAAACCCCCTGAAATCGGTCGTCCAAGTGTCCAACAATGGCCCCGGCCACCAATTGCAAGTCGTTGCCTCGAAACGAGTTATGTCGAAAACAATTGTTGGTCAGGAATTTCGAGTCTGGCCCGAAAATACAAGTCCTTGTCCCCTCCCACGTTGCGCCCTGCGCCCGTCCAAAAAGGGCGTTTTCCCCAGTACCTACCTTGCGCGCAGGTGGCCTATGACCCGGTAGCACCTGCGCTGGAACCCCAGCGCATTCACCATGGAACCCCAGCGCACTCACCCTCGGGCCCGCGCGCACGTGCGCTCACGGTATCTGAAGGGGGTAGTACCCCTCACACGTGGCAAAACGGGGGCGATGGCCGAAGTGACCGCGTCCAACAAACCCGGCCGCGCACACCGGCCGCGAAGCGGCCCGGCGTGACAGGACGAAGCTCCCGACCGGAAGGGGCGCAGGCGTCCGCGCCGCACACGCCTCGCCCCGCACCCTCCGCCGTTTCAACCGGTCAAGATGGCTCAGCGTCTTGCCAATCGTTCGTCCACCCGCTACATTGTCGGACAAAGGCCGACTGCGGCTCCCCTCGGGCGACGCGCCGGCACGGGCCGCTTCGACGCGGGCTTGTCCAGTCTGTATAGACCGGATGACCGACGAGCTCCGAGACGGTCCAGAACGTTGTCGTCGCACGAGTTGCGAGGTTTGGCCTGCACAACATCGCAGGTGTTATGCAGAAGGAAGCAGTCTGC